>DATLZL010000001.1:0-3781 GCA_035574035.1 Binatia bacterium
CCGCCGGTTTTTCTGCCGCCCCTCGGGGTCGTCGCTGCCGTCGGGCTTCGTGTTCGGCGCGACCGGCCGCTTCGATCCCCAGCCGCGCGTGCTGAGCGCCATGCCGCTGAGGCCTCCCCGCTGCTGGAGCCACGCCCTGACGGCCTGCGCCCGGCGCTCGGACAGGCGCTGGTTGTACTCATCGCTGCCCTTGGCGTCGGTGTGGCCTTCGATCACCACCGTCCGGTTGGGGTGCCGGCGCAGGACTTCGGCGGCCTGGGCCAGGACCTTGGCGGCGTCCGGGCGGATCTCGGCCTTGTCGAAGTCGAACAGCACGTCGGCCGGCATCTCGATCCGGATCTCGGTCGCCGTCTCCCTCACCGCCAGGGCCTGCACCACGCCGCCTACCGCCTCGGTGCGGAACTTCAGGTCGTCCACGGCGGATTCGAGGTCGATCGTCTCGACCTTCAAGTCCAGGACCTCGAACTTCGTCGCGGGAGGGACCGGCGCCTCGGGATCCGGCGCGCCACCCGTCACGACAGCGGGCGCGACGAAGATCGTCAGGACGCCGGCAAGGGACCTCAGTCGCCGCCGCACACCCCTCCCCTCGCCGGCGGCCAGGCCGTAGGCCCAATCCGCCGGGTACCGCCGGCCGGCCAGTTCCCGGAGCAACGACGCGCCGGACATCAACGCCGCCATGGGCCGGGGCGGTCAATCATCGGAGTCGGGCCGCCCGAGCGAGATCCCCGGGAAGTTACGGACGTGCGCGGTGACGGTCGGCGTGTCCGCCACCCACGGCGGCCGCTCGAGCCGGTACGGGATCCGGAAGTACCCTCGGAAGGCCCCGGTACGGGTGGTGGCGCCCTTGGGCGTCTGGTAGCGGCCGCCGGTGTGGAGCGTCTGGATGGTGTTGGGGAAGTTGGGATCGTAGATGTCGATGTCCCACTCCTCGCCGTGCTTGTGGTAGCCGATCGCCAGCACCTGGTGGTTCTTGCTGAACGCGGCCTTCGGATTGCTCAGATAGTCGTTGCCGTCGGCCTTGACGAGGACGATGGGCACCGGGTGCCCGGCGTCCAGCTCCGGCTGGATCTTGCTCTTGAACTCCTTGGCCGAGAGATGGATCAGGCCGCGCTCGATGACGTTGCCCGTCCCCGGCACGGTCTGGTCATGCAACGGCTTCCGGATCCAGAGCACCAGCCGGTTGACCAGGAACCAGTTGTCGTACTTCAGGCTGGCGACCTGCCGGTCGTAGAGATAGGACCGCATCGGCGTGCCGGACTCGGGGGGCGTGACCGGCGAATCGGGAGCGGCCGCGCCCAGGTTGAAGGTATCGAGCGCGGAGAACACCATGCCGCCGCACAGGCCGTACGTCGTATCGGCGAGATCGACGCGACCGATCAGCGGGAGGTCGATGAGGATGTCGCCGGTGAAGGAGTTGGTGAACTCGAATCCGTGGACCTTGGGCCGGAACCCGGTCACGCCCGGCAGCCCGGTAGCGATGGGTCGCGTCAGCCCGACCGACGGTGCTGTCCCCTGGACCGGTGGGGCGGTCGCCGGTGGCGCGGCCGGTGTGGTGACGGGTGGCCGCGGAGCAGGGGCCGCCGCGACGATGGCGCAGCACGGCCTGCCCGGCGTCAGGGCGACGTGATTCGTCGTGAAGTCGGCATACACCGGCTGGCCGACCCGCAGGCTGCCGAGCACGGCCCGATCCGCGACACGAAACTGGAAGCTGCGGCCCGGGCCGTCGCGCGCCGTGACCAGGCCGGTGGTCGTGTCGATGGCCGTGACGGCGCAACAGGCCGGTCGAACGTTGACGCCGGAGCTGCGCGGTTGCACGCCCGACGCCCACGCGCCGCTCGAGAACGAGATGAGGAGCGCGACCGAGCCGGTCACGGCTGCGAGCGCACCGCGGGGCCTCATCGCCTGTTACCCGCGGCCTGGGCGAGCTTCGCCACGTCGAACTCGCAGTGACGGGTCGACGTGCAGTAGACGACCATGTTCGACGGCGGGATGATCACCGGCGCGAACCACGGTGGGTAGGCGGCACCGATGATGCAGACCTTGGCGTCCGCGCGCCGCAGCTTGGCGAACGCGAGGTTGACCAGGTGCACCAGCTCGTCCTCGAACTTGTCGCTGACGTTCCGGACGTCGAGCTTGGTGAGGGCGGCGTCGTCGAAGCACAGGCCCGGCACCGGGAACGGCATCGCCGTCGCCAGCCCGGGAATGTAGAAGAGCCCGAACCCGGGGCTGAAGCAGAGCCCGACTTCTCCGGTGGTGGAGAACACGGTGAAGTTCTGCTGGCTGATGTTGCGGACCAGGAAGCGCCAGTCGAAGTCCGAGCAGTACCCGGTCCCTGGCTTCTGGTAGAAGCGCAGGCCGCCCACGTGCAGCGCGTACTCGTATGTGTAGCTCACCGGACCGACCTGGACCTGCTTCCGGATGGTCTGCGTCTTGCCGGCGTGCTCTCGTTCCATCGTCTGGAGGACCGCGCTGACCTCGTCGTTCGTGACCACGCCGGTCTTGAGCGACTCGCACAGCTGCGGCGACAGGTCGCCGGCGATCGGATGTCGGGCCTGCACCGCGAGCGCCCCGGCCGGGTGGGCGGGCGCATTCGTCTGCTTCGGCTTCGGCGGCGGCGGCGGCATCCGCACGCTTGCCGTCACGCGCCCGACCTGGCTCGTGCGCTGCGCCGAGATCTGGCCGGGGTCCGTGATACAGGGCGTCGCCGCCGCCTGCCCGGTCGGCGCGCCACTCCGGCCGCGGATGGCACCGCCGGTGCTCGGCTCGGACACGGTCGGCGTGCCCGCCGGCCTGGTGACGGTGGGGGTCATGCCTTTCGTGCCTTGCCCGCCGGGCTTCGACGTTTCGCCGGCGGCGAGCTGCAATGGGCGGGCCTCGATGGCGGCCGCCCCGACGGCCAGGGTCGCGATCGCGGTCACGATAGTGATCCAGGGTTTCACGAGCGGCCTCCTTTCAGCGCTCGACTCGACGCGCCACGACCCGCCTCTCACGGCCTTGCTCAGCATCCGAGCGTGGAAGCGGGGAACTCGCACAACGTCGTCCCCTGCCGGACCAGCAGCCCTTCCGCCGCGGCGATGAGCGCCTCGGCCCGAACCGCGGGATCGGGCAGCGCCGCCGCCCACGCCACCGCCGCCCCGGCGTCGCCGACCTCGGCGTGCAGGCGCGCCAGGCGGCGCAGGATCAGGCGATCGCCACCGAAGGGCGGGCGTGACGCCGCCTGGAGCGCGTCACGGAAGGTCCTCTCGGCGGCCGCGTTGCGGCCCGCCCTCGCCTGGATCCCTCCGAGCCGCGCGAGGACCTCGGGATGTCGGGTGGGGGTGAGGCGGCTTTCCGCGATCTGCAGCGCCTCCTTGACGTTCCCCGTCGCGACGTGGGCCTCAGCGATGTCGAGCCACAGGGGCGCCATGCCCGAGGTGGCCCGCCCGGTCGGCGGTTCCACGTCCGGTCGGCCGGAGCGCTTGTCAGCGATGGCTTGCGCCTCCTGCAGGACGTTGACGGCGGCGGTCCTGTCGCCGGCCTCGACCAGCGCGCGCGCGATGGACGCCAGGTGGCTGGCGCGCAGGGTGTCGTCGGGGTGCTTGCGCGCCAGGGGCAAGGCGGCCTGGAGCGTGCGCGCCGCGCCGGCGCCATGGCTGGCGAGGATCTGGGCCCGAGCGACCTGCTCCAGGCCCTGCAAGTCGCGCGGAAACGCCGGCGGCGGCGCCGGACCGCCGTCCAGACCGGTGGCCAGGCGCACGGCCTCGGCGAACGCCGCTTCGGCCGCTGGCCGGTCGCCGGCTCT
>DATLZL010000002.1:0-3319 GCA_035574035.1 Binatia bacterium
GTGGTCGGGCTCTGCACGGCGTCCTACCTCCTCGCCGAGGCCGGACTCCTCGACGGCCGCGCTGCGACGACGCACTGGATGGACTGCGACGAGCTCGCCCGCCGGTATCCGAAGGTCCGCGTCCGCCGCGACCCCATCTACGTCCGCGACGGGCCGGTCTACACGTCGGCCGGGGCCACCGCCGGCCTCGACCTCGTCCTGGCCCTGGTCGAGGAAGATCTCGGTCGTCGCCTGGCCCTCCAGGTCGCCCAGCGCATGGTCTTCTACCTGCGGCGGCCCGGAGGGCAGGCCCAGTTCAGCGCGCTGCTGGCGACGCAGATGGCCGAGCGCGAGCCCCTGCGGGAGCTGCAGGCCTGGATCCTGGACCACCCGGGCGCCGACCTCTCGGTCGAGGCGCTGGCGCGGCGCGCGGCCATGAGCCCCCGGACCTTCTTCCGCGCTTTCGTCCGCGACGTCGGCACGACGCCGGGCCGCTTCGTCGAGCGCGTGCGGGTGGAGGCGGCCCGGCGCCTGCTGGAGGAGACCTCGCGGGCGGTCGACGACGTCGCCGGGGCCTGCGGCTTCGGCAGCGCCGAGACGATGCGGCTCGCGTTCCGGCGCACGCTGGGCGTCAGCCCCGGGCGCTACCGCCGCCGGTTCGGCACCGCGCTGCGGTCGGGCGAGTCCCTGGCCCAAACGTCCTGACCATGGGGAGCCGGCCATGACGGTCACCGTCCGCGCCTGGAACGATCTGGCTTCATCGCTCCGCGGCCGCCTCGTCCGCCCCGAGGACCCCGGGTGGGACGGAGCGCGGCGGATCTTCAACGCCATGATCGACCGCGCCCCGGCCGCCATCGCCCGCTGCGCCGGAGCGGCCGACGTCCAGGCCGCGCTGGCGTTCGCGCGCGCCCACGGCCTGCCGGTCTCGGTCCGGGGCGGCGGGCACAACGTCTCCGGCAAGGCGGTCGGCGAGGGCGCGCTGATGATCGACCTCTCGGCGATGAAGAGCGTCCGGGTCGACCCCGGGCGGCGCACGGCCCGGGCCGAGCCCGGCCTCACCCTCGGCGAGTTCGACCGCGAGTGCCAGGCGTTCGGTCTCGCCACCCCGACCGGCATCGTGTCGGCCACCGGTCTGGCGGGTCTCACGCTGGGCGGGGGCATCGGCTGGCTCGGCGGCCGGCACGGCCTGGCCTGTGACAACCTCCGCTCCGTCGACCTGGTGACCGCCGACGGCCGGCTGCGGGTCGCCTCCGCCGAGGAGCACGGCGACCTCTTCTGGGCGGTCCGCGGCGGCGGCGCCAACCTGGGTGTCGTCACCTCGTTCGAGTTCGACCTGCACCCGGTCGGGCCCGTGCTCGGCGGGGCCGTGGCGTGGGCGCTGGAGCAGGCCCCGGCGGTGCTCCGCTTCTACGACGCGTTCGCCCGCGGGTGTCCCGACGAGCTCAACGTCAACGCCGGGTTCGGCCCCGGGCCCGACGGGCGGCCGGTGCTCGGGGTGGCGGTGGCGTGGTTCGGCGCGCTCGAGGCCGGCGAGCGCGCGCTGAAGCCGCTGCGGACCTTCGGCACGCCGCTGGCCGACCTGGTGGCGCCGATGAGCTACGTCGACCTGCAGCGGGGCGGCGATGCCGGCTTTCCGCCCGGCCGCCGCCACTACTGGAAGGCCGGCTTCCTGCGCCGGCTCGACCCCGGCGCCGTCGAGGTGCTCGTCCACTTCGCCGCCACCCGGCCCTCGCCGCACACCCAGATCGGGCTGCAGCAGCTCCACGGCGCGGCGGCGCGGATCCCGGCCGCGGCCACCGCGTTTCCCCACCGGCAGGAGCAGTGGGACTGCCTGATGCTGTCCCAGTGGGAGAGCCCGGAGGACGACGAGCGGAACATCGAGTGGACCCGGGCGCTGTTCGCGGCGATGCGTTCCTACCTGGAGCCGGCGGTCTACGTCAACGATCTCGGCGCCGACGAGCCCGATCGCGTCCGGACGGCCTACGGGGCGAACTTCGAACGGCTGGCGGCCGTCAAGGCCACGTACGACCCGGAGAACGTCTTCCGCGGGAACCAGAACGTGGCGACGGCGGCGACCTGACGCCCCGTCATCCGCCGAGCCGGGCGGCACCGCCCCGGCCGGTCTCGGTCAGGAGCAGTCCGAAGACGAAGGCCAGCGCCTGGAGCGCCGCCGCCAGCAGGAACGAGGCGGTGAAGCCGCCGGTCACGTCGGCCATCCAGCCCAGCACGATCGGCAGCACCATGCCGCCCACGAAGCAGGCGGTGTTGGCCACGCCGGCGGCCGTCGCCGCCAGGTGCGGCGGGAAGAGCTCGACCACCATCACGAAGGGCAGGATCATGCCGCCCACGACCAGACCCGTGGCCAGCGCGGTGAGGCCGGCCCCGAGCAGGTCGAGCCGCGGCACGAGCAGCGCGAAGGCCACGCAGGCCAGCGCGCCCGCCCCCTGGCTCGCGAGCGTCAGGGGCTTGCGGCGGCCGGCGCGGTCGCTGATCCAGCCGGCCAGCGGCCAGGACACCACCGTGCCGGCCGTGATCAGGCCGGTGATCAGTCCGGCCTGGGGACTGGAGGCCCCGAGCCCGCTCACCAGGAACGCCGGCAGGAAGGTGAGGAACGAGAAGTAGGCGCCGTAGGAGAAGAATACCATCAGGTTGAACGGCCAGAGCGTCCGGGCGCGGAGCACCGTGCCGAGGCTGGCGCCCATGCCCCGCGTCGAGGCGGCGCCGGGGCCGGGGCGCACGAAGGCCGCGATGAGCGCGAGCGTCAGGAGCGCCGGCAGCGCCGTGAGTCCGTAGGCCCAGCGCCAGCCGACCGCGGCCGCCACCCACGGGACCACCAGGAGGCCCAGCGTGCCGCCCACCGCGCCCCCGGCCGAGATCATGCCGGTGGCGCGGGCGCGCTCATCGGCGGGGAACCACTCGCTGACCAGGCGCATCGCCGGCACCCACACGGCGGCCGCGCCCAGGCCGACGAGCATGCGCGCGCCCACGGCGGCGGCGAACGAACCGCTGAGCGCGAAGGCGACGGCGCCCAGCGTCAGCACGCCCATGCAGGCGGACATCACGCGCCGCGCGCCCCAGCGGTCGGCGACGACGCCGATCGGCACCTGCACGATGGTGTAGGTCCAGAAGTACGCGGTCTGGATCGTGCCGGCGGCGGCGTAGCCCAGGCCGAGGTCGGCCACGAAGGTGGGGATGAGCGGGGCGAATCCCAGGCGATGCAGGTGGGTCTGCAGGAAGGCGACCACGCTGACGGCGAGCACGACCCACCGGTACGACGAGGGCATGGCAGGGCCTTGTAGCACGCGCTGCCGGGCCGGGCAACGCGGCGGCGGTTCCCGGT
>DATLZL010000003.1:0-2459 GCA_035574035.1 Binatia bacterium
CCAGCCACCGCCGCTTCTCGGCGTTCAGCGTGTCGCCGGTCACGAACACGAAGCGGTGACGCAGGTGCGGGAAGCGGTGCTGCACCTCGGCGTAGAGTTGCATGCCGTCGAGGACGGGCATCTTGCTGTCGCAGAGCACGGCGTCCCACGGCCCCTCCGCCAGCCGCTCGAGCGCCCGGGCGCCGTCGCCGACGGTCGCCACCCGGTGACCGTCGCGCTCGAGCAGCTCGACCAGCACCGCGGCCACCTCCGGCTCGTCGTCCACCACCAGGATCCGGGCCGGGGGCGCGGCCGGCACGCCGGCCTCCTCCGGCCCCCGCGCGTCCGGGGCCCCCCGCGGGTCCACTGGCAGCTCGATCACGAAGGTAGCGCCCCGGCCCGGCTCGCTCTCCACGGTCAGGGTGCCGCCGTGCTCCTCCACGGTGCTGAGGCAGAGCGGGAGCCCGAGCCCGGTGCCCTCGCCGGCCGGCTTGGTGGTGAAGAACGGCTCGAAGATCCGCTCCCGGAGCTCGGACGGGATGCCGGGGCCGGTGTCGGCGACCTCCACCCGCACGCGGTCGCGGCCCACGGCCCGGGTTGCGAGCGTGAGCCGTCGCGGTCCCGGGTGCCCGCGCAGGGCGTGCTGGGCGTTGGTGACCAGGTTGAGGATCACCTGGTACAGACGGTGCTGGTCGCCCCAGAGCAGGGGGAGGTCGCCGGCCAGGTCGAGCTCGACGTCCACGGCGTCGGTCCGCAGGTGGTACGCGACCAGCTCGACGGCGTCGCGGATCACCTGATTCATGTCGACCTGGACGCGCTCGGGGGAGCGCTTGCGGGCCAGGGCCAGGAAGTTCCGCACGGTGCGCACGCAGCGCTCGGCGGCGGCCGCGATCTTGTCCGCCCGCCGGGCGATGACCGGGTCGCCGGCCGTCGTCTTGAGGAGCGCGGCTTGGCCGGTGACGACGGTCAGCGGGTTGTTGAGCTCGTGGGCGACGCCGGCCAGCAGCGAGCCCAGCGTGGCCACCTTCTCGCTCTGGTAGAGCGCTTCCCGCTGGCGGCGCAGCTCGGCCTCGGCCTGCCGCTCCCGGCTGACGTCGCGGAACGTGACGACGGCCCCGGCGATGCCGCCGTTGTCCCGGATCGGGGCCACCACGTACTCGACGGGGAAGGCGGTGCCGTCGCGACGCCAGAACACCTCGTCCCGGACGACCTGCACCGTCCCCCGCTGGAGGGTCTCGGCGGCCGGGCACGCCGCGGGCGGGTAGGGGGTTCCGTCGGCGCGGCGGTGGTGAATCCGGGCGTGCATCGGCTGCCCGAGGAGCTCGGCCGGTTCCCACCCGGTCAGCCGGGCGGCGGCCGGGTTCACGAAGGTCACCCGGCCGCGGCGGTCGAGACCATACATCCCCTCGCCCATGGACTCCAGCAAGAGCCGGTTGTGGCGGGTGAGCGCCTGGATGGAGGCGGCGGCACGGTCGAAGGCCTGCTCCAGCTCGCCGAGTTCGCCGCGCCCGTAGGGCGGACCGAGCGGAACCCCAGCCTCGCCGCGACCCAGCCGGTCGGCAGCCTGGACCAGGCGCCGGATGCGGCCGCCGATCAGCCGGTCGCCGGCCAGCCAGCCGGCCGACACCGCCACCGCCCCCGTGAGGCCCAGGCCGAGCACGAGCAGGAGGAGCTTGCGGCGCAGCTCGGCGAAGGCCTGGTCGGTGGGGAGCCCGATCACCAGGCTGGCGACGCCCGGCGCGCCCGCCGGCCCGAAGGGCGCGAAGGCGTAGAGGTGCCACGCCCCGGCGAGGTCCGGGCCCTCGGCCACGCCCGCGCCCCGGGCGAGGACGACCTGAACCTGCGGCGCCTCGGCGAACGACCGGCCCACCACGCCCTCCGGGTCGGGCCACCGGAGCAGGACCGTACCCTGGCGGTCGATGACGGTGAGCGTGGTCCCGGGGCGGAGGCCGAGATGGGCGGCCCGCTGCTCGAGCCAGGCCAGGTCGAGCGCCGCGAACACCACGCCGGCCGGGCGGCCGTCGGGCCCCGTCAGCGGCTGGCCGAAGGTCACGACGGGACGGCCGATGATGCGCCCGACCTGGTAGTCGCTGACGGCGAGCGTGTTGGCTTCGATCGCCCGCCGGAAGTACGTGCGGTCGCTGACGTTGACGCGCCCGGCGGTTGGGCGCGCGCTGCACACCACGTCACCGGCGGCGTCGGCCACCCCGAGGTTGGCATAGCGGGGGAAGCGCTCGCGCACGTCGGCCAGCAGGCGCGAGCAGGCGGCCGGGTCGGTGCGGCGCACGGCCGGCACCTGGGCGACCGCGGTCAAGAGCTGGTGGACGCCCTCGGTCACTACCTCCTGCTCAAAGGCGATCTCCCGCGCCAGCCGCCAGAGGTTGTCCTGGATCCGCGCCGCCGTGGTGCGCCGGTCCTCCACCACGGTCCACACCACCAGGCCCAGCCACGGCGCGACGGCCAGGGCGACCAGCGCCAGC
>DATLZL010000004.1:0-4624 GCA_035574035.1 Binatia bacterium
CGGTCTCCCGCCGGCTCGGTCCCCTGCGCAGCGCCCGGCTCTTCGGGCTTCGCTTCCGCGCCTGGCTCGCCGGGCGGCCCGTTCGGGGCCCGGGCTACGTGATCCACCTCAAGGCCGCCCACCTGCTCGGGGCGCTGGGCATCCCCTACGGTTACGAGGCCCACGAGGTCTTCGCGGAGTCGGCCCGCTCGCCCCGCCACCAGCAGGCGCTCGAGGGCGCCGAGCGCCGGGCGCTCGAGCGCGCGGCGCTCCGCGTGGCGACCAGCCGGGCGCTGGCCGAGGCCCTGAACGCCCGCTACTTCCCCCGGTCGCCCCGGCCGTTCGCCGTCGTGCCCAACGCCGGCGATCCGCCGCTTCCCCGCTCGGTCGCCGACCCCGCCGGTCCGCTCGCCTACGCCGGGTCGCTCGGCGACTGGAAGGGCCTGCCGCTGGCGCTCGAAGCCGCCGACCGGCTCGGCATTCCGGTCCGCATCGTGGGTGGTGACCGGAACGACTGGCAGCGCCTGGCGGGGACGCTGAGCCCGCCGGCCCGCCGGAACACCACGTGGCTGCCGCGCCGCCCTGTGGCCGAGCTCGATCGGGCCCTGGCCGGCTGCCGGGCCGGCCTGATCCCCACGCGCTCGGACACCGGGATCGGGCGCTACTCGTGTCCCATGAAGCTCTTCGACTACGCGCGCTGCGGGCTGCCGGTCGTGGCCACCGACCTGCCCTCGCTCGACGACCTGGGCCTGGGCTCCTGGTGCGTGCGGGTGGCCGCCCCGACCGTCGAGGCCTGGGCGGAAGCGCTCGGTCGCCTGCCCGCCGCGGGCGATCAGGCGCTGGCCTGGGCCGCCGGCCACACCTGGCGCGAGCGCGCGCTCCGCCTGCACGCCCTGCTCAGCGCGGGCGTCCCAGACGCTCCCGGTAGAGGTCGGCGATCGCCTTGACCGTCCGCTCGACGCGGAACTCTTCCTCGACCCGCTGACGCCCGGCCCGTCCCATCGTCTCGGCGAGCGCGCGGTCGGCGAGCAGCGCGCCGAGCGCCTCGGCGAACGCCGGGGCGTTCCCGGCCGCGGCCAGCAGACCCGTCCGCCCGTGGACGACCAGTTCGGGCACGCCGCCGACCGCACTGGCCACGACCGGCCGGCCGTGGGCCATGGCCTCGAGCACCACGCGCGGCAGTGCGTCGCCGGTGGTCGGCAGGACGAGGACGTCCATGGCCCGGAAGAAGGCCGACGGGTTCGGCTGGTATCCGATCAGGTGACAGCGACCGTCCAGGCCGAGCCGCTCGATCTCGGCCCGGAAGGCCGCCTCGTAGGCGGCGGTGCGGAACCGGCCGACGAGGAGCACGACGAGTCTCCGGTCGCCGAGCAGCGCGGCGGCGCGGATCAGGGTGAGCGGGTCCTTGCGCTCGTCCAGGGAGCCGACGAAGCCGGCCACGAAGTCCTCCCGCGCGATCCCGAGCGCCGCCCGGACGTCGGCCTCGCCGGCCATGGCCCGGAACCCCGGGGCGTCGATGCCGTTGAGGATCGCGCGGGCGATCGCCGGCCGCCGCCGCCGGCAGGCCGCCAGCAGCGCCTGCAGTGCGGCCCAGGACACGGTCACCACGCAGTCGGCCCGGTCGAGCCATAGCTTCTGGTAGCGGGCGGGGTCCTCGTACTGGAAGCGGACGTGGCAGACGTGTGGGATGCCCAGGAACCGCGAGAGCAAGAGGGCCGAGATGGTGGTCGAGCCCCGCAGGCTGTGCACGATGCGGACCCGGTGGTGCCGCGCCACCCGCGCCAGGCGCGCCAGCGTGGCGGGCAGCCGCAGCAGGCTCCGGCCCGTGCGCGCGTCCGCGAGCCCGGGGAGCACCACCGTCGTCACGGCGCCGGGCGGGCCGTCCTCGTCCGCGGGACGGGCGGTGGCCAGCACGGGGCGGAAGCCGCAGTCCGGCAGCAGGCGCAGGAGGTCTCGCTCGAGCGAGGTCGGAAACCCGACGTGCGGGGTGAGCAGCAGCGCAGCGTCGCCGCCGGTCATCCTTGATCCGCCAGCCGCCGGTAGAGGCCGAGCGTGTCGTCCAGGTAGCGTGCCCACGTGTGCGGCTCGACCGCCCGCCGTCCCGCCTCGCCCACCGCCCGCAGGTCGGCGGCGGTGCTCTCGTCGATCAGCCGGGCCAGTCCGGCGGCGTCGTCCGGGCGCTCCAGCACCCAGCCCGAGCGGCCGGGCTCGAGCAATTCGGCGCTGCCGTTGGTGGCGGTCGTGATGACCGGAAGCCCCATCGCCATCGCCTCCAGGGTCGCGTTCGACGACGGGTCGTAGAGCGTGGGCAGCACGAACAGGTCGGCCGCGGCGTAGAGCGGCCGGGGATCGTCGACGGGACCGAGAAACCGGACCCGCGCCTCGACCCCTTCCGCCTGCGCCAGGCGGCGCATGGAAGCCGCGTCCCCGTCGCCGGCGACCAGCGCCAGGGGCAGCACCCGCGCAACCGCCTTCAGGCGTCCGAGAGCGCGCACGAGCGTGGGCACGCCCTTGCGCTCGAAGCCCGAGCCGAGCGTGAGCAGCACCCGGTCGCCGCCGGTGACGCCGAGCCCGGCCCGGGCCCGCGCGCGGAGCGCGGCGCGGACGTCTGGGTGGAAGCGCTCCGGGTCCACGGCGTTCCGGAGCAGGACGACGGCGGCGTCGAGCGGCGCGTAGTGACGCGCGAAGGCCTGCCCGACCAGGCTGGAAGTGACGGCGAGCAGGCGCGCACCGCCCCGGCAGATCCGGCGCTCGATGGCCAGCACCACGCGGTGGAACGGCCGCAGCGCGTCGGCACGCCGACGCACCCGCGGCGCGTACCGGCGGCGCAGCTCGAGCCACTGGCGGTGACAGCCCTCGCCGGCCCGGTAGAGGTCCTGCCGCAGCGTCCGCTCGAAGCTGTGGACCAGGTCGGACCGACCGGCGGCGGCCAGCCGCGGGGCCAGACAGGCGTACGTCAGCGTGTCGAGCGCCGAGCCGGCCCTGAGGGTCGGAACACGGTGAACCGACACGCCGTCCACCGGACGACTCCAGGCCTCCGCGTAGAGGTGCACCTCGTGGCCGGCCCTCACCAGCACCGCCAGGTAGGCGTCGACGAACCGCTCACCGCCGCCGTGGGGCGTCCAGCGGCGGCGGAACACCGCGACCTTCACGGGGACGACGGGGCCGGCGCGACCGCGAAGGCAGCCTCGTAGAGGCGCTCGAGCTCGCGCGCCACGACGGCGCCGGCGTACCGGGCCTCGACCGCCTCGCGGCAGGCCCGCCCGAGCCGGGCGGCCAGGGCCCGGTCGGCCAGCAGCTCGACGATGGCGTCGGCCAGCGCCGCCGGCTCGCCGGAGGGGACCAGCAGGGCCGTCCGGCCGTGCTCGAGGACCTCGATCGCCAGACCCACGCGTGTGGCGGCGACGGGCCGCCCCGCCGCCATGTACTCGAAGACGACACGACCCATCCCGTCGGAGGCGACGGTGGGGCATACCGCCACGTCGAATGCGGCCACGGCCCGCTCGGGCTCGGCCACGAAGCCGAGCATCGCGACCACGTCCTGCAGCCCGTGCTGGGCGACCCGCTCCCGGACCCGCCCGGCCTCGGGGCCGTCGCCGATCAGGACGAACCGAACGTCGGGCCGCCGGCGGCGCACGCGCTCGGCGGCATCGAGGAACGTCAGGTGCCCCTTGCGCGAGCGCAGGCGTCCCAGCACGCCAACGATCGGCGCATCGGCATCGACGCCGATCGAGAGGCGGAACGGGTGGCCGTCGACGGACGGGTGAAACCGGACGGCATCGACCCCGCCCGGCAGGGCCGTCACCCGCTCCGGCGGGAGGAGCCCCGCGGTCAGGTACTGCTCGCGGATCGCGGCGCTGACGGTGACGACGTGCGTGGTCGCGCGCCGGTAGAGCCAGCGGTTCAGCGGGTGCGCGGCCACCGGCAGCGTGATGTGGCGGGTGCGGAACAGAGGCCGCGGCCGGGCGCTCAGTGCGTTGGCGACCGCGGCCAGCCAGTGTTCCTGGCCGCGGTGCACGTGCACCAGGTCGTGATCGGCCAGCAGGGCCTGGATGGCCTGCAGATCCCGGGCGGTGGCCAGCGGCGCCCGCCGACCCCTGAACGCCAGGGTCCGGATCTCGCCCACGCCCAGCGCCCGCAGGCGCCGGAGGACCTTGGCGTCGGTGCCAGCCCGGGCGACGAACGTCACCCGGTGGCCGCGTCCGGCGAGCTCCCGGGCGATCCGCCCGGCCCAGTAGGCGTCCGAGCTCCAGCCGCGGCAGCTCATCAGGTGCAGGATGCGTAGGCTCACGACGTCGCCCCGTCGCCGCCCGGCGCGGCGGCCACCAGCCGCTCGTACACGGCGCTGGTGATCGCCGCGGCGCGGTCGGGGTGGAACTCGGTCTCGGCGTGGCGCCGGGCGGCCCGGCCCATCGCCCGCGCCCGCTCGGGGTCGGCCAGGATGTCGAGCAGCGCCGCCGCGACGCTTTCGGGCCGGTCGTCGTCGACCAGAAGTCCCGTCTCTCCGTGGCGGACGGTTTCCGGCAAGGCGCCGACGCGCCGGGCGACCACCGGGCGGGCGGCGGCCATGGCCTCCAGCACCGCCCGGCAGGACTCGTCGGAGCCGGCCGCCATGAGCGCGAAGCAGTCGGCGGCCGCCAGCACC
>DATLZL010000005.1:0-5534 GCA_035574035.1 Binatia bacterium
ACGATGGGCATCACACGGCGGACGTTCTTGACGGCGTCCGGAGTAGCCGGCGGTACGGCTGCGCTGGCCTCGTTGCTGGCCGTGCGGCCGAAGACCCTGACCGCGGCGCCGCCGGCGGCGGCGGCCGGGACCGCGGAGGAGTGGGTGCCGACCACCTGCTGGATCGGCAAGCAGGACTGCGGCATGCTCGCCCGCCGGGTCGGCGGCCGGGTCGTCAAGTTCGAGGGCCACCCCGAGCATCCGCTGAACCGCGGCACACTGTGCCCGAAGGGCGTGGCGCAGATCATGGCGGTCTACGACCCGCACCGGGTCAAGACTCCTTTGATCCGGACCAACCCCAAGGGGCAGGCCGGCACCTGGCGGCCGGCCACCTGGGACGAAGCGCTCGGGCTCGTGGCCGCGAAGATCCGTGAGGTGCGCGCGCGCGACCGGCGCCTGCTGCTGTGGCAGAAGGGCCGGAGCAAGGCGGGCGCCTTCTACGACGAGGCCTTCGTCAAGGCCTCGGGCGCCACCAAGCTCCACCACGGGGCCTTCTGCTCGGACGCCGGCTACCGCGCTTGCGAGTACACGATCGGGCCGCACGGCGTGCTCCACCCGGACTTCCGCCACTGCCGCTACCTGCTCGCCTGGGGGTGGAACATCACCAACGCCGGCGGCAACAAGTTCTGCTGGATCACCTGGCCCCAGCAGCTCGTCGAGGCCCGCGAGCGGGGGCTCAAGGTCGTCCACATCGACCCCCGTCTGCGGGGGGCCGGGCCCTTCGCCGACGAGTGGCTGCCCATCCGTCCCGGCACGGACCTCGCGCTCGCCCAGGCGCTCGCCCACGTCCTCATCGCCGAAGGGTACGTGGACCGCGACTATTTGCTCCGGCACACCAACGCGCCGTTCCTGGTCGGCGAGGACGGCTTCTTCGTCCGGGTCGGCGGCAAGGAGCAGGTGTGGGATGCGGCTGCGCAGCGGCCCCGGCCCTTCGACGCCCCCGGTCCTCCGCCCGCGCTCGAGGGCGAGTACGTGGTGGGCGGCCGGCGCGCGCGACCCGCGTTCCAGGTGTTCAAGGACCACCTGGCCGCGGCCACGCCCGAGTGGGCGGCCGGGATCTCGGGGGTGCCCGCCGAGGCCATCCGGCGGGTCGCACGCGAGCTCGGCCGCAACGCCATGATCGGCAGCACGGTCGTCCTCGACGGCGTGACCCTGCCCTACCGCCCGGTGGGCGCCATGCTCTACCACGTGGCCCAGCAGGAGCTCGGCTTCCAGATGGTGCGGGCGGTGCTGCACATCTTCATGCTGCTCGGGGCGGTGGAGGCGGTGGGCGGCCTCCGGATCGACCTGACCTGGAAGCCCCACCCCAACTTCGAGAAGCTCGACCGGATCGAGATCAAGGACCCGCCCTACAACGTGTGGCTCCAGGACTCGCAGTTCTTCCCCATCAACTCGAACAACTCGGCGATCGTCGCCAAGGTCCTCCAGGACCCGGCGAAGTACGGAGTGGACTACGTGCCCGAGGTCATGATCGTCCACATGGCGAACCCGGTGCTCAGCTTCGGCTCGCCACCCGACATCGTCGAGGGGTTCAAGCGGATCAAGTTCACCGCGGTCATCGACCCCTGGCTGTCGGAGACGGCGGACCTCCTGGCCGACGTCGTGCTGCCGACGGCGACCATCGAGAAGTACGAGGGCCCCTCCAAGGCCAGCGACCAGTACGTGGACGGCGTGGCCCTGCGGGTGCCCCCGATGGCACCGCTCTTCCAGAGCCGGGGCGAGATCGACATCTACCTGGACCTCTGCGAGCGGGCCGGCTTCCTCTACGGTCCCGGCGGCTACCTCGACGAGCTGAACAAGGCCCTCAAGCTCAAGGACGAGCACCGGCTGCCGCTCGACCGCAAGCCCTCCGTGCGCGAGATCTTCGACCGGTGGGCGCGGTCGGAGGGGATCGCCGAGGGCGTCGCCTACTTCGAGAAGAAGGGGGTGAAAGTCAAGGGGCCGGTCAAGGCGGCGAAGATCTACGGCTTCGCCCAGGACCCGCCCTTCGACGGGCTGCGCCACCGGCTCTACGGCGAGTCGCTCCTGCGCTACCGGGAGCAGATGCGCGCCCGGGGCGTTCCCGAGCTCTACTGGCGAGACTACACGCCGCTGCCCACCTGGCGGCCGCCGACCATGTGGAGCTCGCCGCCCGAGTACGACCTGACGCTCGTGAGCTTCAAGATGATCGAGTTCAAGCAGGCGCGGGCCAGCCAGGTCCCCCTGCTGGCCGAGCTGGCGCCGGAGCAGCGGCTGGAGATCAACCCCGCGACGGCCCGCGCGCGGGGGATCCGCGACGGCGACTGGGTGTGGGTCGAGTCCCACAACGCGGTGACCGGTCAGACGCGCCGCGTGCGGGTCCGGGCCCGCCTGACCGAGGGGATCCGGCCCGATGTGGTGGGCATGCCCCACCACTACGGCAAGCGCAACCACCCGTGGGTTCTCGGGCAGGGGCCGGCCTCCAGCGAGCTCTTCTTCACCGGCGAGGGCTACGTGGCGAACACCGCGGACCAGTCGTTCCTGGTGCGGGTCCGCGTGACCCGGGCCTGAGGGAGGCGAGCGCGATGGCCCGCTACGGCATGGTGATCGACCTGGACCGCTGCACGGGGTGCCGGGCCTGCATGGAGGCGTGCAAGGTCGAGAACAACACCCCGGAGGCGACCTTCTGGATGTACGTCTTCCGCTTCGAGGAGGGCCGGTTCCCGAACACGCACCAGTGGTACCTGCCGCGGCCGTGCATGCACTGCGATAACGCCCCGTGCGTCAAGGTCTGCCCCGTCGGGGCGCGGTTCAAGCGCGAGGACGGCCTGGTGGCCACCGACACTGACCGCTGCATCGGCTGCCGGTACTGCGAGGTGGCGTGCCCGTACGGGGTCAACTTCTTCAACTGGAAGAGCCCGCACAAGGCGCAGTACCTGGACTGGAGCGACCCCGACCTGGACGGGCGCTACGGCCCGGAGCGGCGGCGCACGGCCGGCGGCGGCCACGCCAAGGGCGTCATCGAGAAGTGCACCTTCTGCGTCCACCGGGTGGAGCGGGGGCTCAAGCCCGCGTGCGTGGTCAACTGCCCCCTGTTCGCGCTCCACTTCGGCGATCTGGACGACCCCGAGAGCGAGGTCTCGCGGCTGCTCCGCCGCAAGCCCCACTTCCGCCTGCTCGAGGAAGTCGGCACCCGGCCGCGCGTGTACTACACCGGCGGGCACCCGCCCGGCGCCGGCAGCCGCCAGATCGAGCCGGTCAAGGGGAGGGTCTGAGCCATGGCGGTCAAGCCCATCGCGCTTCCCTGGTACGGCATCGGACGGTGGAGCGGCGGCTGGTACGCGGCGGCCGCGCTCGCCCTGGCGCTCGTCGCCGTGGGCGTCGCGGCCTACGCGGTCCAGCTCAGCGAGGGCGAGGTCGTCACCGGGCTGCGGCACGTGGGGACCATGGGCGGAGCCACCTGGGGCCTCTACGTGGCGTTCGTCGTCTACTTCGTCGGCGTGAGCTTCGCCGGCATCTCCACCGCCGCCCTGATCCGGCTGTTCGACCTCCGCCCGCTCCGGCCGGTGGCCCGCATGGCCGAAGTGCTGACGGTCATCGCGCTGCTGCTCGGGGCGCTGAGCGTCATCGCCGACGTCGGGCGCCCGCTGCGCGCGCTCGTCTACCTGCCGATGTACGCGCGTCCGATGTCGCCGTTCTTCGGGACCTTCACGCTGGTCATCGCCGGCTATCTCTACGCAAGCCTGGTCTACCTCTACCTCGACGGGCGACGGGACGCCGCGCTGTGTGCGTCGCGGAGCACCGGCCGGCTCGCGCGCTTCCACCGCCTCTGGGCCGCCGGCTACCAGGACACCGCCGAGGCGCGACGCCGACACGAGCGGACGACGTTCTGGCTGTCGCTGGCCATCCTACCGCTGCTGGTGACGGCGCACTCCACGCTCGGCGTCGTCTTCGGGTTGCAGGGTGGGCGCCCGGGCTGGCACAGCGCGCTCCAGGCACCCGGATTCGTGGTGCTGGCCGGGATCTCCGGCGTCGGCCACCTGATCGTCCTCGCCGCCCTGGTCCGTTGGCTGCTCGGCGAGCGGGAACGACTCGACCTCACCGTCTTCCGGTGGCTCGGCAACATCCTGCTCGTGCTGACGCTCGTCTACCTGTACTTCACGGTGGTCGAACTGCTCACCGCGACCTACGCCGCCGACGAGCACGAGACCAAGGTCACGACGGCGGTGCTGACCGGCCCTTACGCGCCGATCTTCTGGATCGCGGCGCTGGCGCTGGTGGCGGCCGCCGCGCTGCTCGGGCGCCAGTTCCTGACCGGCCGCTATCGAGTCGGCGTCACGACCCTGGCCGGCGGGCTCGTCAACGTGGCGGCGGTGGGCAAGCGGTACCTGATCGTCGTCCCCTCGCAGACGCACGGCACACTGCTGCCCTACGGGGAAGGGACCTACCTTCCGACCTGGGTGGAGCTCGGGGTGATCGCCGGGTTGCTCGGGCTCGGCGCGTTCCTGTTCATCGTCTTCATGAAGGTGTTCCCGATCCTGGAGGTGCCCGAGCCTTCGGAGGGGGGCCGGTGATGCGACGCATGCTCACGCTCCTGCTCGTGGTCGGGGGGTTCGCGCTCCAGGCGGTGACCTACTTCCTCCTGGCCGCTCCGCTGGGGGTGCCGACGAGCGAGGCGTTCAGCAACCCGCGGGTGCCGTTCGCCGCCGCGCTCTTCGTGCTCGGCGTCGTCATGGTCTTCACCGCCGCGCTCGTCTACGAGCTGCTGCCGGACGAGCGGTCGCGGTAGATGCCGACCCGGACCGGGCGGGCGCCCTCGCTCCGGGACCTCGCGCGGGAGCGCGAGGCAGCGTACCGGCTACTCGGCACGCTCCTGCTGCCGCCGACGCCGGCGGTGGCCGCTGCCCTGCCCGGCGCCGCCCGGGCCCTGCGTCGGACCGGTCGCGCGCTGGCCCGGCTGGCGGTCTGGAGACCGTGGGTCCGGCTGCTCGACGCGGCGGCCACCGCGACCCTGGAGGACCTGCTGGCCGACCACCAGCGCCGGTTCGCGCCCCGCGCAGGCCGCTCGCCGCTCTGTGAGAGCGCCTGGGGGCCGCCGCCCGATGTCCCGGTGGTGATCGCCGCGCTCGAGCGCGAGTACGCGGCGGCCGGCTTCGCCCCGGCCCCGGGGTGCGCCGAGCCGCCCGACCACGCGGCCGTGGAGCTCGAGTTCCTCGGCCTGCTCTGCGGTCGCGAGGCCGAGGCGTGGGCGCGGCAGGACCACGAAGCGGCGGTCGACGCGCTGGCCCGCCAGGCCCGTTTCCTCGAGGAGCATCTGGCCCGCTGGCTCGGCGACCTCGGGCGGACGGTCGCCGCCTGCGACGGCGCCCGCCTGGCCGCGCTCGCGACCGAGGCCGCCTGGGCATTCATCGCTCACGACCGGAGGTTCGTGCCGCTGGTGCTCGAGCGCCTGCGTGGAGTAGCCCCGTGACGCTCGTCCTGCTCTGCCGGGACCTGGAGCGGCTCGGCCGCCTGACGCCCGACGAGCTCGGCGCCGA
>DATLZL010000006.1:0-2345 GCA_035574035.1 Binatia bacterium
CCAGTCCGGCCGGGCCACCGCCCGCCAGCGGGCGCGGATAGCCTCGAACTCGCCCGGCGGCAGCGGGCCGGCGGCGACCAGGGCGGCGTTCTGCGGCCAGCGGTCGGGCCGGGCGGTGCCGACGATGGCGGTGTGCACGCCGGGCACGGTCACCGTGAACCGCAGCGCGATGCCGACCGCCTCGTCCATCGGTCGGCGCAGGAAGTCGTAGTCGAGGACGCGCAGCCGCTCCCAGTAGTCGGCGTAGTACGAATCCGGGCGCCGGCGCCGGGCCCAGACGGCGTTGGCGAGGGGCCGCTTGGCGATGACGCCGAGGCCGGCCGCTCGCGCCAGCGGCAGCACCTCGTCGATCGCCGCTTGGTCGGCGATGTTGACGGAGATCTGCAGCGTGTCGAACCGCCCGCACTGCACGGCGTAACGGGCGGCGGCGCCGTCGCCGCTGTAGCCCACGTAGCGGGTGAGGCCGCGCGCCCGCGCCGCCTCCAGCGCCTCGATCGCCGCCCCGCGCTTGAGCACCCGCTCGTCGCAGGAGTGGAGCTGCACCAGGTCGAGCCGGTCGGTGCGCAGCCGCTCCAGGCTCCGCTCGACGGAGGCCAGGATCGAGGCCGGCCGCCAGTCGCCCCGGCCCCAGCCGTGCGGGTGGCCCACCTTGGTAAAGAGCAGCACGTCCCGGCGGCGCCCGGCCAGCGCCCGCCCGATCAGCGCCTCGCTGTCGTCGTAGCACTCGGCGGTGTCGATCACGTTCAGGCCGGCGTCGAGCGCGGCGTGGATCAGCCGGGCCGCCGCCGCCGGGCTCACGCCCTGGTAGCCCATCTCGGCACCGCCGAGGCCGAGCACGCTGGCGACCATGTCGGTCCGCCCCAGGCGCCGCCGCTCCACGGCCGGTCCCTCAGGGCGCCTCGGTCGGGACGACCACCACGTCGAGCCGGTCGCCGCCCCGCAGGAGCGTGAGGCGTACCGGGGCGGCGACCGCGCAGGGCCCGAGCCGGCGCTGGAGGTCGTCGATCCCGACTACGGGCTGTCCACCGAGGGCCAGGATCAGGTCGCCCGAGCGGATCCCGGCCCGGGCCGCCGGGCCGTCGGCCTCGACGCTCACCACCTCCACCGCCCGTGGCGTCTCGCGTTCCAGGGCGCGGGCCAGCCGGCGGTCGATCGGCCGGGCGTGACCGCTCAGGCCGAGGTAGGCGCGCCGCACCCGCCCGTGGACCAGCAACTGCGCGACGACCCATCGGGCGGTGTCCACCGGGATGGCGAAGCTCAGGCCCTGGGCCATGGCGACGATCGCGGTGTTGATGCCCACGACCCGCCCCCGGGAGTCCACCAGCGGGCCGCCCGAGTTGCCCGGGTTCAGCGCCACGTCGGTCTGGATCACGTTCTCGATCAGCCGCCCGGTCACGCTCCGGAGCGTGCGGCCCAGCGCGCTCACCACCCCGGCCGAGACCGTGGACTGGAAGCCCAGCGGGTTGCCGATCGCGATGACGAGCTGGCCGACCCGCAAAGTGGCCGACTGCCCGAGCGTCGCCGTCGGCAGGCCGGAGGCCGACACGCGGACCACCGCCAGGTCGGTGGCCGGATCGTCCCCGACGAGCGTGGCCCCGAGCCGTCGGCCGTCGGTCAGGGCCACCTCCAGGTGCCCGGCGCCGCGGACGACGTGGCTGTTGGTGAGGGCATAGCCGTCCGGCGCGATGACGACCCCCGATCCGAGGGTCGGGACGGCGTCGCCCGAGCGGCGAGGGCGGGCGGCGATGCTGACCACCGTCGGGCCCACGGCCTCGGCCACCGCCACGACCGCCCGGGAATACGCATCCAGGACGTCGGTGTCGTCCGCGACCGGCGAGGAGTCGACCGCCATCACCTCTTTGGATGCCCGACGCAATGCCGCCGGCGCGGCGGGCCGGGCCGACGAGTTCCGGACATAGCCGCCGAGCACCGGGTTTGACGCCGGTAGCTTCTGGAGACCACCATCCGGTCGTGCGCGCGGTCGGGCTCAAGGTCCTCAAGAACAAGCTCGCCGAGTACGTCCGGCGCCGATCGCGCCCGGGCGCTCGGCATTCCGGCCCATCCCCTGTGACCGCCCCGGCCGGCCGTATACTGGCGGCGTGCCGACCAAGGTTCCGTGGCTGCCCTCCCAGGTCCCGCCCGGGGCCACGACCGACCGCTGCCCGCGCTGCCGCCGCCCGGCGATGATCCCGTGGACCCTGCGGCGCGACGACCGGACCAAGCAGGTCCTGCGCACGTGGGTCTGCACCGAGTGCCAAGTCACCGAGGAGCGCCCGGAGCCGGAGTGAGCCCGGCGCCGGCGGGCGATCAGAGCCCGTTGAGGTGGTCGATCAGCTGGCGCAGCC
>DATLZL010000007.1:0-2943 GCA_035574035.1 Binatia bacterium
GGGTCTCCAGGTTTCGGAGCAGCCGGCCCTGCAGCGTGGGGGCGTAGAACTCCAGCGTGACCAGGTCGTGGGCGCCGGAGGCCCAGCGCAGCTTGTACTCGTTCACGCCCGGGCCCATGTCGTAGACGTGCAGGTCGGGCTCCTCGAAGAGCCGGCGGACGATCTCGAGGTTCAGATAGGCCCCGGGCGACAGCTCGGCCAGGGTGGCGTCGTAGTCGGCCCGCAGGGCGTGCACCGTGCCGTTGGCGCCGATCTGGTACTCGGTGGCGATGGCCCGACCCTCGAGCCGCAGCACCCAGAGACGCAGCCACCCCCGGGCGCTGGCCCGGCGCGTGAGCTCGCGGAAGAAGCGCGGCATGCCGTCCATCGTCGCCAGCGCCACGCCCTGCTCGGCCTTCCACGAGGCCAGCGAGACTTCCAGGAGATCCCGGAACACCGGCCCGTCGGGATCCACGCTGCGGTGCTCCTCCACCGTCAGCGGACCCCGGCGCAGGATGCGGTTCTCGATGCTCCGGCAGGTCTTACGGAAGCGCTGGCTCCGGGCGCGGAAGAACGCCTCCCACGTGCCGCCGAGCTGCAGGTAGGGGGACTGCAGGCGCCCGGCCACGCGCCCCGGGAAGTCGTGGCCGAGGTTGGTCTGCAGGGCCTTGGCCGTGGCTCCCTCGGCCGGCAGCTTGGCCAGGCGCAGCAGGTCCCAGTCGTGGCGCTCCCGCAGTGCGTGGGCCAGGGCCGCCGTGACCTCGTCGTGGCCGCGCGTGACGAGGAAGTCGGCGAAGGGCGTGTCGGGCGAGTCCAGGATGCCGAGCACGCGCACCGGGATCCCCCGGACGGTCGTCCGCGTGTATACGAGCGGCAGCAGCGCCAGGGGCCCGGCCGAATCCTCCAGCACCCACACCTCGCGACGACGCTGGGGCCCGGCGGTGCGCCAGCAGCAGGCGAACCAGTCGTGGCTCAGGAAGGGCGAGGGCTGCCGCGCCTCACGGGCGACCTCGGCCCACACGCCGGCCAGCGCGTCGAACTCCCGGAGCGCGGTCACGCGGCGGAGCTTCACGGCGCCGGCACCAGGGCCAACGGCTCGCTCTTCGCGCGGGCCTGGGCCAGGACAGCGTTGAGGGCGGCGGCCGAGCGCGTCCAGGCGTGGCGGGCCTGCACGTACTGCCGCGCCGCCCGGCCGATGCGGGCGCGCAGCTCCGGTGAGCGCAGGAGCCGGACGACGGCCTCGGCGAAGGCACCCGGGTCGTCCTCCACCACCACGTCGCGACCGGGTTCGGCGGCGAGCGCCCGGCAGGCCTTCGAGGTGAGGACGACGGGCAGAGCCATGGCCATCGCCTCGAGGACCTTCGTCTGGGCCCCCTGGGCCAGGCGGAAGGGCGCCACGCTGACGTGGGCCTGGGCGAGGTACGGCCGGACGTCGGGGACGGCACCCGTGACCTGGATGCCGGGCCTGCGCGCCAGCCGGCGCACCCGGCGGCACGGCCGCTGGCCGACGACGAGGAACCGAGCCTCGGGCTCCGCCTGGCGGATGGCGGGGAAGATCGCGTCCGCGAAGTAGGTGACCGCGTCGACGTTGGGCGGGTAGTCCATGACCCCGACGAAGACGACGGTCGGCGGCGAGCCGGGGGCGGGCGCTTCGGCCGGGGCCAGCACGTCGGCGTCGACGACCAGGGGCAGCACCGTGGCCTCGGCGTCGGGCGCGACCCGCTTGAAGAGTGCCGCCTCGGCCGGGCTGACGAAGAGGTTGGCCCGCGACCAGCGCGCGATGCCGGCCTCGTAGCGGCGCAGCCGCTCGGCCTCGCGCCGGTAGAGGGCCGAGAGCGGGAAGGGCGCGCGGTCGCCGTACTGGCTCCACTTCTCGGAGTCCATGTCGACGAAGTCGACCACCACCGGGATCCCGGCCAGGCCATCGACGTACTGAGCCATGGCCGTCGAGTAGACGAAGACGAGGTCGTACCGGACCCGCCCGAGCCGCGTCTGGAGCGCGCGGGCCAGGGCCGGGGTCTCGAAGTACCGGATGCTCATCGGCCGGCCCTCGGCCAAGGCTGTGAGCGCCCGCGCCCGGCCGAGCCGCGCCGAGATGGGCACGACCTCGACGTCGTCGACGAGGGCGCGGAGGCCCGCGAGGTATGCCGCGTACCCCGGCTCGTCGGCCAGCGTCAGGAGGGTGAGGTCGTGCTCGCGTGCGAGCGCCCGGAGGTGGTGATAGGCCCGGATCTTCTCCCCCTTGACCGGGGGGTACGGGAGCCGGTGGCAGAGCATGAGGATCCTCAACGCCTCACGCTCCCCGAGGCGGGGATGCGCACCCGCCAGTCGTCGAGCAAGTCCCGGAGTGTCAGGGGCAGCGGGATCTTCGGCCTCCAGCCCGTCTCGCCGGCGAGCTTCGCCGAATCGCCGACGAGGAGCGGGACGTCGGAGGGCCGCATGCGGCTGGCGTCGGGAACGAGCTTCACGTCCTCGTGGAGGCCGGCCTGCCGGAGGAGGATCTCGATCACCTGGGCGATCGACACTGCGCGGCCCGAGGCCAGGTTGTAGACCTCGCCCGGGGTGGCCTTCTCGGCCGCCACCCAGTAGCCGCGGACGACGTCCCGCACGTCGGTGAAGTCGCGGCGAGACTCGAGGTTCCCCACCGAGATGAAAGGCGGCCGCAGCCCGCGCTCGATCTCGACGATCTGCTTGGCGAAGTTCGAGGTGGCGAAGACCTCACCCCGCCGCGGCCCGGTGTGGTTGAAGGCCCGCGTCCGGATGACCCGGAGGCCGTAGCTCTTGAAGTACTGGTAGCCGAGCAGGTCCTGCGCCACCTTGCTCACGGCGTAGGGCGACAGCGGCCGGAGCGG
The DNA here is from genome assembly GCA_035574035.1 of Binatia bacterium. Lineage (GTDB taxonomy): Bacteria > Methylomirabilota > Methylomirabilia > Rokubacteriales > CSP1-6 > DATLZL01. The sequence continues at coordinate 2,832 of DATLZL010000007.1, forward strand.
ATTCGTCTCCCGGATCGGGCACTCCGACTCGTGGACGAGTCCGTACTCCTCGCTGGAGCCGGCGATCTGGATCACGCAGTCGAGCTTCCGAGCCCGCACCGCCTCGAGCAGG
>DATLZL010000008.1:0-4176 GCA_035574035.1 Binatia bacterium
GACCCGCCCCGAGCTGGCGCCCTGGCTCGTGCGCCTGGCCCGCACCCGGACCCGGCAGCGCCTGTCGCGGCCGGCGCTGGAGACGCTGGCCATCGTCGCCTACCGGCAGCCGGTGTCACGTCCCGAGGTGGACGCCATCCGCGGCGTCAACTCGGAGGGCGTGCTGGAGAGCCTGCTCGAGCGCCGGCTGATCCGCGTCGCCGGGCGCAAGGATGCCCCCGGCCGCCCGTTCCTCTACGAGACGACCCGCGAGTTCCTCGTCGCCTTCGGCCTCCGCGACCTCGACGACCTGCCGAAGGTCGAGGGTGAGCTCGCCGTCCCCGAGGTCCTCGTCGCCCCCGATGGCCACGCTCCGGCTGAACAAGATCCTGGCCCAGACGGGCCTGACCTCCCGCCGGGGGGCTGACCGGCTCATCGCCGCCGGCCGCGTCGCCGTCAACGGACGGGTGGTGCACGAGGCCGGCACGCTGGCCGACCCCGCTCGCGACCGCATCACCGTCGACGGTCGCCCGCTGCCCGCGCGGCCCACCCTCCGCTACGTGCTGCTGCATAAGCCCGCCGGGTACCTCTCGGCGCGGAGCGACCCGCGGGGCCGGCCGGTCGTCACCGACCTGGTGTCCGACGGCAAGGATCTCTACCCGGTGGGACGCCTGGACGCCGACGTGGAGGGCCTGCTGCTCCTCACCAACGACGGTGCGCTCACGCACCGACTGCTCCACCCCCGCTACGCGCTGCCGCGCGTGTACGAGGCCGACGTGGCCGGGCGCGTGGTCCCGGGTGACCTGCCGCGCTGGCGCCGCGGAATCGTGCTCGACGACGGCCCGGCCCGGCCGCAGGAAGTCCGGCTGCTGTCGAGCGGCGAGACCCGCAGCCGGCTGCGCCTGACCTTCACCGAGGGACGCAAGCACGAGGTCAAGCGCTACTGCCAGGCGCTCGGCCACCCCGTACGGCGCCTGCGCCGCGTCGCCTTCGGCCCGCTGCGCCTGGGCGACCTGCCGCCCGGCGCCGCACGCGAGCTCGGGCCCGATGAGCGGCGACGGCTGCACGCCGCGGTCGCACGCGAACCCCGTCCGTCCGGCCGCCGCTCGCTTGCGCCCGCTTCGAAGCGTGGCGTATAATCCGCGCTATTCGCCAGCGCAGCACGGCAGGAGTCCGCATGAACCTGGACGATTGGCGTTCCAGGATCAATGATCTAGACGACCAGATCCTCACCCTCCTCACCCAGCGAGCCGAGGCGGCCCTCCAGATCGGCGCGCTCAAGCGCGAGCGCGGGCTGGCGTCGTACGCTCCGGAACGGGAGGCGGAGATCGTGCACCGCCTGGTGGCGGCCAATCGCGGCCCGCTGCCCGCCGAGACCGTCCGGGCCGTGTGGCGGGAGATCCTGTCGGGCTGTCGCGCGCTCGAGCGGCCGCTGACCGTGGGCTACTTGGGCCCGCGGGCCACCTTCACCCACCAGGCCGCGCTCCACCACTTCGGCGCCGGGGCCGAGTACCGGCCGGCGCGCTCGGTGGCCGAGGTGTTCGACGACGTCGAGCGCGGGCGGGTCGAGTACGGCGTGGTGCCGGTCGAGAACTCGACCGAAGGGGCGGTGAACGTCACGCTCGACCGGCTGGCCGACGGCGACGTGCTGATCTGCGGCGAGCTCGCGCTGACCGTGACCCAGCACCTGCTGTCGCACGCCCGCGACCTGGGCGAGGTCAAGGCCGTGGTCTCCCACCCGCAGGCGCTGGCCCAGTGCCGGCAGTGGCTGGCCCGCCACCTGCCCGAGGTGCCAACGGTCGAGGTGAGCTCGACGGCGGCGGCGGCCGAGCAGGCCGCGGCCGACGTGACGGTGGCCGCCGTCGCCTCCGAGCTGGCCAGCGAGGCGTACGGGGTGCCGGTCCTGCGCCCGCGCATCGAGGACAACGCCGCCAACGTCACCCGGTTCCTGGTGATCGGCCGCCGGGCGGTGCCCCCAACCGGCCGCGACAAGACCTCCATCCTGTTCGCGATGCGCAACGAGCCGGGCGCGCTCTACCGCATCCTCGAGCCCTTCGCCCGGCGCGGTCTCAACCTGACCAAGATCGAGTCCCGGCCGGCCCGGCGCCGGCCGTGGGAGTACGTGATCTTCGTCGATTTCGAGGGCCACCGCGACACACCGGCGGTCGCGGCCGCCCTCGGCGAGATAGGGGAGCGGACCCTGTACCTCCGGATCCTCGGTTCGTATCCCGCGGCATAAGGAGCCCGCATGCACACCCAGTGGGAGTCTCTGGCCAACGAACACATCCTCGGCATCGCCCCCTACGAGCCGGGCAAGCCGGTCGAGGAGCTGGAACGCGAGCTCGGCATCACGGACGCCATCAAGCTCGCCTCCAACGAGAACCCGCTCGGCCCCTCCGACCGCGTGCAGAAGGCCATCGCCGCCGCCCTGGGCAACCTGAACCGTTACCCCGACGGCTCCGGGTACTACCTCCGCCACGCGCTGGCGGCGCGCCACGGGGTGACGGCCGAGCAGATCGTCCTCGGCAACGGCTCCAACGAGCTGATCGAGCTGCTGGTGCGGACCTTCCTCCGGCCCGGGGACGAGGCGGTGGTGCCCCACCCCTCGTTCGTCGTCTACCCGATGATCGTCCAGGCCGCCGGCGGTATCCGGGTGATGGTCATGCTCCGCGACCACCGGCTGGACCTGGAGGCAATGGCCCGGGCCATCACCCCGCTGACCAAGCTGGTGTTCATCGCCAACCCGAACAACCCCACCGCCACCATCGTGACCGCCGACGAGGTCGAGCACTTCATGGCCCGGGTGCCGGAGCGGACCATCGTCGTGTTCGACGAGGCGTACATCGAGTTCGCCATGGGGCCCGACTTCCCGGACACGCTGCGCTACGTCAGGGAGGGCCGGCGCGTGATCGTGCTCCGGACCTTCTCCAAGGCGGCCAGCCTGGCCGGGCTCCGGGTGGGCTACGCGGTCGCCGACGCCGACGCCATCGCGCTGATGAACCGCATCCGCCAGCCCTTCAACGTCAACTCCCTGGCCCAGGTGGCGGCGCTGGCCGCGCTCGACGACGAGGCCCACGTGCTGGAGTGCGTGCGCATGATCGAGGCCGGCCGGCACTTCCTCTACGACGAGTTCAAGACCCTGGGGCTCAAGTACGTGCCTTCCCGGGCCAACTTCATTCTGGTCGACGTCGGGCGCAACGCCGCCGACATCTACCAGCGCCTGCTCAAGGAGGGCGTCATCGTCCGGCCGATGACCGCCTTCGGGATGGAGACGACGCTCCGGATCACCGTCGGCACGCCGGAGGAGAACCGCCGGCTCGTCAAGGGCCTGCGGGCGGTGCTGGGAAAGACGGGCGCGTGATCGGCCGGCTGGCGATCGTCGGTGTGGGGCTCCTGGGCGGCTCGGCCGCTCGGGCCGTCCGCGCCCGGGGCCTGGCCCGCGAGGTGGTCGGCGTCGCCCGCGACCCCGACCGCCTGGCTCCGGCCGTCCGCGAGGGCGTGCTCACGCAGGTCACCGCCGACCTGCAGGCCGGCGTCCGCGAGGCCGACCTGGTCGTGCTGGCGGCGCCGGTGGCGGCCAACGAGCGCCTGCTGCCCGCGGTCTGGGCGGCGGCGGCGCCGGAGGCGGTCGTCACCGACGTCGGCTCCACCAAGGCCGGCATCGTACGGCTGGCGCAGCGCCTGCACGTCGTGCGGCCGCTGGCGTTCGTGGGCGGCCACCCGATGGCCGGCTCCGAGCAGAGCGGTTACGCGGCCTCGCGGGCCGACCTGTTCGGCGGGGCCACCGTCATCCTGACGCCGACCGAGGCGACCGAGCCGCGGGCGCTGAAGACAGTCGCCGCGTTCTGGGAGGCGCTCGGCGCCGCGCGGGTCCTGACGCTGGACGCCGACACCCACGACCGGCTGGTCGGCGCGGTCAGCCACCTGCCGCACCTGGCCGCCTGCGCGCTGGTGGCGGCGGTCGAGCGCTGGGAGCCGGCCGCCTTCGACGTCGCCGCCCGCGGCTTCCGCGACACCACGCGCGTCGCCGCCGGCGATCCGGTGATGTGGGAGGAGATCTTCCTGGCCAACCGCGAAGCGGTGCTCGCCGGCGCCCGCGCCTTGGCCGACGCCCTGGCCGAGCTGACGGCGCTGGTCGAGCGGGGCGACGGCCCGGCGCTGCGGGCGGCGCTGGCCCGGATCCGTGAGCGGCGGGGG
>DATLZL010000009.1:0-7147 GCA_035574035.1 Binatia bacterium
GGGCCAGAACGAGGCGTTGATGCAGCCCGTCACCCAGTAGAGCATCACGTTGGTGAGCAGCACGTCCTTGGAAAAGCGCCGCTCGACGTCCCCACCGCAGTCGCTCCAGGTCCGGAACTTCTCCACGATCCAGGCCGCCAGCCCGGCCGGCGAGTCCGTCAGCCCGTAGGCGAGGGTCTGGGGCCGGGTGCCCTGGATCCACATGTAGCCGGTCTCCTCGCGCATCCAGTGACGGAGCTCCTCGAGGTAGGCCAGCTCCTCGGGCGTCGGGGCGGCCGGCTGGGTCAGCTCGCGCCGGACGGCCAGCAGGTTGAGGTGGAGCCCGATGACCTGCTCGGGGTGCTCGGCCGCCAGACGGGAGGTGACGAAGGCGCCCCAGTCGCCCCCCTGGGCACCGAAGCGCCGGTAGCCGAGCACCTCGGTCATCAGGCGCGCGAACACCTCGGCGATCGCTTCCACGCCCAGGCGCCGCTGGCCGGGCCGGAACGAGAACGCGTAGCCGGGCAGCGAGGGCGCCACCACGGTGAACGCGTCCGCCGGGTCGCCGCCGAACCGGGCCGGGTCGGTCAGCATCGGGATCAGCCGGTGGAACTCCACGACCGAGCCCGGCCAGCCGTGGCAGAGGAGCAGCGGCGTGGGCGCGGGTCCCACGCCCGGCTCGTGGATGAAGTGGAGGTCGAGCCCGTCGAGCGCCACCGTGAACTGCCGGAAGCGGTTGAGCGCGGCCTCCTGGACCCGCCAGTCGTAGCGCTCGCGCCAGTAGGCGACGAGGTCCTTCATGTAGGCCAGGCTGGTGCCGTGCCGCCAGCTGGCCTCCGGCGGCTCGTCGGGCCAGCGCGTGCGGTCGAGCCGCGCGCGGAGGTCCTCGAGCACCGCGTCGGGAACGTGGATCGCGAAGGGCTTGGGCTGACCGGTGGCTCCGGGCACGGGCGGTACCGTACCATACCGGCCGAGCCCGGCCGGGGCCGGCCGCGCCGGCCCGGGCCGGACGGGAGGGAGGCCGGCATGACGCACGACCTCGTGATCCGCGGCGGTCTGATCGTGGACGGCACCGGGGCCCCGGCCTGGCCGGGCGACCTGGCCGTGCAGCAGGGGCGCATCGTCGAGGTCGGCCGCGTGCCCGGGCGCGGGCGGATGGAGGTGGACGCCTCCGGGCTCGTCGTGGCCCCGGGCTTCATCGACCCCCACACCCACTACGACGCCCAGCTCACGTGGGACCCGCTGGCCTCCTGCTCCTCCTGGCACGGCGTCACCACGGTCGTCACCGGCAACTGCGGCTTCACCATCGCGCCCTGCCGGGTGGAGGACCGGCCGACCCTCCTGCGCATGCTGGAGCTGGTCGAGGGGATGTCGCTCGAGGCGATGGAGCGGGGGATCCGCTGGGGCTTCGAGTCCTTCGCCGAGTACCTCGACGCCCTGGACCGGTCCGGCCTCTGGGTGAACGTCGCCGCGCTGGTGGGGCACTCGGCCCTGCGCCAGTACGTGATGGGCGGGGCGGCGTGGGAGCGGGCGGCGACGGCGGCGGAGGTCGAGGCCATGGCCGCGCTGGTCAGGGAGGCGATGGCGGCGGGGGCGGCCGGACTCTCGTCCTCGACCAACACCAACCACGTCGGTCAAAAGGGCCGGCCGGTGCCGAGCCGGCTCGCCGACGAGGCCGAGCTCACCCGGCTGGCCCGGGCGATGGGCGAGACCGGGCGCGGGGTGCTGGAGGTCACCATCGGCGGCACCCGGCCCGACCGCGTGGCCGAGGTCGAGCGCTTCGCCGAGCTGGCGCGGGCGGCCCGGCGGCCTGTCACGCCGGTGTCGCTCCGCCACAACCCCGAGCGGCCCGGCGAGCACCGCGTGATCCTGGACCGCATCGAGGCGCTCTGGGCCGAGGGCCTGCGGCTCTACCCGCAGGTGACGTGCTCGCCGCTCACCGCCACCTTCCGCCTCGCGTCGGCCTTTCCGTTCTACCGGTTCCCGGTCTGGCGGCGCGTGCTGGAGGCGCCGCTGGGCGGCTGGCGGGCGGTCGTGAGCGACCCGGCCTTCCGGGCCGAGTTCCGGGCGACGGTCGGCCGGAGCGCGCTCTTTCGGGGCGACACCTCGCCGCTCCGCGTCCACGCCGTCGGCGACCCGGCGCTCGGCCGCTTCGTCGGCCAGCGGGTCGCCGACCTCGGCGCGCTCACCGGGAAGGACCCGGTGGACGCGTTTTTCGACCTGGCGCTCGAGGACCAGGGCCGGACGGAGTTCACGGTGGCGATCATGAACACCGACGCCGCCGCGGTGGCGGAGATCTTCACCCACCCGCGGGCGCTGCTCGGGCTGAGCGACGCCGGCGCCCACCTCACGCTCTTCTGCGAGGCGGGGCAGACGAGCCGGCTGCTCGGCCACTGGGTGCGCGAGCGCAAGGCCCTGCCGCTCGAGGAGGCGGTGCGCCGCGTCACCTCGATGCCGGCCGAGGTCTTCGGCCTGCGCGACCGCGGGCGGCTGGCGCCGGGCCTGGCCGCCGACCTGGTCGTCTTCGACCCGGCGACGATCGCCGACCACCCGCCCGAGGAGGTCCACGACCTGCCCGACGGCGGTCCGCGCCTGGTCCAGCGGGCCAGCGGCATCGTGTGGTCGTTCGTCAACGGCGTGCCGTTGATCCGCGACGGGCGCGTGCCCGAGGCTCCACCCGGCCCGGGCCCCGGCCGGGTCCTGCGCGGCTGAGCGCGGCCCGAAGCGGCCGGCGACCGGCTCTGCGGGTGTCGCTTGATCGGTCGCCGGAGATCACGTAGGCTGGCGCCGACTGTCCTGCCTGTCATCCTGTTCCCGCAATGGAGGCCGCCATGGCGACCACGACGGCGACGACCCGCTGGAGTCTCGAAGGCCAGGGCTACGAGTTCTGCAACTGCCAGTTCGGGTGCGGCTGTAACTTCGGTGGCTTCCCGAACTCCAGCGACGGCAGCTGCCGGGCCTTCGTCGGCCTGGCCGTGCGCCGCGGGCGGTGCGGGGACGTCGACCTGGGCGGGGTGAAGTGCGCGGGCATCTTCGTGTGGCCCGGGGCCATCCACGAGGGGAACGGCCAGGCGGTCTTCGTCGTGGACCCGGCGACGACCGAGCCGCAGGTCGACGCGCTGGGGCGGATCTTCACCGGGTCCCTGGGCGGCAATCCCTGGGACATCCTGGGTTCGACCTACCGGGTCGCCGGTCTGGTCCGGGCGCGGATCACGATCGAGGGCAGCGGTCGCAAGAGCGTCTTCCGCGCCGAGGGCGTCGGCGAGGGACGCGGCGATACGCTGAAGAATCCGGTCACGGGCGAGGACCACCTGGTGGACGTCGTGCTCGACCAGGGCTTCATCTGGAAGCGCGGCGAGTGCGGCCAGGGCTCGTTCCGGGCCTCGGCCGGCGGCCTGTCGGTGGCCGCCGACCGCACCAACTGGATCTACTACACGTTCGCCTGGTCCAACGCCGCCTGAGCCGGGGGTCTTCGTGAACCCCGTCGCCGAGAACCTGCTTCGCCGCGACCGATTGATCGTCGGGACCGGCCTGGCGACGCTGGCGGCGCTGGCCTGGCTCTATGTCTACCGCCTCGCCGCCGCCGGCTCGGCAGCGGGCATGGCCATGGCGATGCCGGAGGCCCGGGGCTGGAGTGGTCTCGACGCGCTCCTGCTGTTGGCCATGTGGGCCGTGATGATGATCGCCATGATGCTGCCGTCGGCGGCCCCCATGGTCCTCGTGTTCGCGCTGGTGAACCGCCGCCGCGTGGAGCAGACCCGACCGGTGGCCCGCACCGGAGTGTTCGTGGCCGGCTACCTGATCGTGTGGACCATCTACAGCGCCCTCGCCGCCGCCGGCCAGTGGGCGCTGCACCAGGCGGCGCTCCTCTCCGACGTGGCGGCCGTCGGGCCCCGCGTGGGCGGGGCGCTGCTGATCGCCGCCGGCCTGTACCAGTGGACGCCGCTGAAGCGGGCCTGCCTGGCGGCCTGCCGGTCTCCGCTCTCGTTCCTGCTGACCGAGTGGCGGGAGGGCCGGCGCGGGGCGCTGGTCATGGGGCTGCGGCACGGCGCCTACTGTGTGGGCTGCTGCTGGATGTTGATGGCGCTGCTCTTCGTGGCCGGTGTCATGAACCTCGTCTGGGTCGTCGTGCTGGCGGGACTCGTCCTGGTGGAGAAGCTCGCTCCCGCGGGCCTGGGGGTGGGCCGGGTGGCCGGCGTCGTCATGGTCGCCGCGGGAGTGGCGCTGCTCCTGCTCCAGCCGGGCACCGCCCCGATCTGATCCGGGGCGGCGCGGTGGGCGGCGGCGCGCGCCGGACGCCGCCGGAACCCCGGTCGCCGGCCGTCCGCGCGTCCCGCGCTCCGGTGGTACAGTGACCGGCGTGAGGCGTGCGCTCCCCGTGCTCCTGGCGCTGGCCGTGACGGCGGTCGTGGGCGTGACCGGGGCCGCCGCCCTCACGGTGGACGAAGCCGTGCGCGGCCTGGAGCAGGCCTACGGACGGATGACCGACCTCAAGGCCGAGTTCACCCAGACCTCGTTCAACCGGAGCCTGAACTCCACCATCCCGGCCCGGGGCGTGGTCTACCTCAAGCGGGGCGGCAAGCTGCGCTGGGAGTATGCCGAGCCGACCCGGCAGGAGATCGTCTCCGACGGCGCCAAGCTCTGGGTCTACACGCCGGAGCTGAACCAGGTCAACGTCGGGGCGGCGCCCGAGGCGCTGGCCGGCCCGGCCGGCACGTTCCTGGCCGGCCTGGGGCGGGTGCGCGAGCACTTCCAGGTCCGCTTCCTGAACCCGGCTCAGCCCACCGACGCCGAGGGCCTGGTGGTCCTCGACCTCACGCCCCGCGAGCCGCTGCCGACGCTCACCCGGCTGATCCTGGCCGTCGACCCCCGGAGCTGGCACGTCCGCAAGGCGGTCGTCTACGACCAGTTCGACAACACCGTGACCATGCGCTTCACGAGGGTCGCGGTGAACGCGGGCCTGCCCGACCGCCTGTTCACCTTCACGCCGCCGCCGGGCGTGGCCACCGTGCCGCTGCGGTAAACTACCGCGGGATGGCGGTCGAGAACTCCTTCGACATCGTCTGCAAGATCGACCTGCAGGAGGTCACCAACGCCCTCGACCAGACCCGGCGGGAGGTCGAGACCCGCTACGACCTCAAGGGCACGAAGAACGAGATCGTGCTGGACAAGACCGAGATCGTGCTCACCTCGCCCGACGAGATGAAGCTCCGGGCGGTGGCCGACATCCTCCAGTCCCGGCTCCACCGCCGGGGCGTGCCCCTCAAGGCGCTGACGTGGGGCAAGGTGGAGGACGCCGCCGGCGGCGCCAAGCGCCAGCGCGTGGCGCTGCAGCAGGGCATTCCGGTGGACAAGGCCCGGGAGATCGTGCGCCTGATCAAGGACACGAAGCTCAAGGTCCAGGCCCAGATCCAGGAGAACCAGGTTCGCGTCAGCGGCAAGAGTCGCGACGACCTGCAGAAGGTCATCGCCATGCTGAAGGACCGCGACCTGGGCATCGCGATCCAGTTCACCAACTACCGCAGCGGGTAGCGCCGGAGGGCACCGGCCGTGGACTGTCCCCGGTGCCGTCATCCCGCCGCCGCCGACGCCGACTTCTGCACGGAGTGCGGGGCCCGGCTGGTGGCGACGTGCGCCGGTTGCGGCACCGCCAACGTGCCGGGCGCCAAGTTCTGCAAGAAGTGCGGCCGTCCGGTCGGGGTGGCGCCGCCCGGCCGCCCGGTGGAGTACACGCCGCCGCACCTGGCGGAGAAGATCCTCGGCGCCCGGGACGCCCTCGAGGGCGAGCGCAAGCACGTGACCGTCCTCTTCGCCGACCTCAAGGGCTCGATGGAGCTGCTGGCCGACCGCGATCCCGAGGACGCCCGCCGGATCCTCGATCCCGTCCTCGACGCGATGATGGCCGCGGTGCACCGCTACGAGGGCACCGTGAACCAGGTCATGGGCGACGGGATCATGGCGCTCTTCGGCGCGCCGCTGGCGCACGAGGATCACGCGGTGCGCGCCTGCTACGCCGCGCTGCACATGCACGACGCCGTCCGCCGCTACGCCGACGGCGCCCGACGCGCGCACGGGGTCGAGGTGCAGATCCGGGTGGGGATCAACTCCGGCGAGGTGGTCGTCCGATCGATCGGCAGCGACCTCCATATGGACTACACGGCGGTCGGACAGACGACGCACCTGGCCGCGCGCATGGAACAGCTCGCCACCCCCGGGACGACCCGCCTGACGGCGGCGACGCTGGCGCTGGCCGAGGGCTACGTCGAGGTGAAGCCGCTCGGCCCGGTGCCGGTGAAGGGCCGGCCGGCGCCGGTCGAGGTCTACGAGCTGACCGGCGCCGCCCCGGTGCGGACACGGCTCCAGGCGGCGGCGGCGCGCGGGCTCACGCGCTTCGTCGGGCGCGAGGCCGAGCTCGAGCAGCTGCGCCTGGCGGCGGCGCAGGCCCGGCGCGGGCGGGGTCAGATCGTCGCCGTGGTCGGCGAGCCGGGAGTCGGCAAGTCGCGCCTGTTCTACGAGTTCGCGCGGTCCCACCATACCCACGGCTGGCTCGTGCTCGAGAGCGCCTCGGTCTCGTACGGCCGGACGGCGGCCTTCCTGCCCCTCGTCGACCTGCTCAGACGCTACTTCAAGATCGGGGATCGCGACGACGTCCGGACGGTCCGCAGCAAGGTGACCGGAACGATGCTGACGCTCGACGAGGCGTTGAAGGAGTCGGTGCCGGCGGTCCTGTGGCTCCTCGAGGCGCTGCCCCCCGACCACGGCTTCCTCGGCTTCGACCCGGCCCAGCGGCGTCAGCGCGCGCTCCAGGCGGCGAAGCGGTTGCTGCTGCGGGAGAGCGGGGTCCAGCCGGTCCTGGTCCTCTTCGAGGACCTCCACTGGATCGACGCCGAGACGCAAGCCTTCCTCGATGGCCTCGTGGACAGCCTGCCCACCGCCCCCATCCTGCTCGCCGTCAACTACCGTCCGGAGTACCAGCACGGGTGGAGCGGGAAGACCTATTACCGACAGTTGCGGATCGATCCCCTGCCGCCCGAGAGCGCCGAGAGCCTGCTGGCGACCCTCGTCGGCGACGACCCGAGCGTGGCTCCGCTGCGGCGGCTGCTGATCGCGCGCACGGACGGCAACCCGCTCTTCCTCGAAGAGAGCGTGCGGGCGCTCGTGGAGACCC
>DATLZL010000010.1:0-3292 GCA_035574035.1 Binatia bacterium
CGGCCTCGTGCTGCTCGCCCCGCCGCTGGCGCAGTTCGCGCTGCGGTTCGGGCCCGCCGACTACTTCAGCCTGATGGTCCTGGGGCTCAGCATCCTCGTCTACCTCGCCCACGGCTCCATGGCGCGGGCCCTGCTCATGGCGGCGCTGGGTGTGGTCCTGGGACTGGTCGGCCTGGACTCGATCAGCGCTCGCCCCCGGCTCACCTTCGACCGGCTCGAGCTGGTGGACGGGCTGGGCCTGGTGCCGATCGTCATGGGCCTCTTCGGCGTCGGCGAGGTGCTGTTCAACCTGGAGCGCTCGCTCCGGCGCGACCCGGGGCCGGTGCGGGTCCACGGTCTCTGGCCTTCGGGGCGGGACTGGGCGGAAAGCCGGGGTCCGATCGCCCGCGGGTCGGTGCTCGGCTTCCTGCTCGGCCTTCTGCCCGGCGGCGGCGCCGTCATCGCCTCGTTCCTCGCCTACGCGCTGGAAAAGCGCCTGTCGCGGCATCCGGAGCGCTTCGGCCGCGGGGCCCTGGCCGGGGTGGCGGCGCCGGAGTCGGCCAACAACGCCGCCACCGGCGGCGCCTTCGTCCCGCTGATGACGCTCGGCGTGCCGCCGAACGTGGTGATGGCGCTGCTGCTGGGCGCCCTCATGGTCCATGGCGTGCAGCCGGGACCGCTGCTGATGAGCCAGAACCCGGGTCTCTTCTGGGGCGTCGTCGCCAGCATGGCCATCGGCAACCTGATGCTGCTGGCGCTGAACCTACCGCTGATCGGTCTGTGGGTGCAGGTGCTCCGCGTCCCGTACCCGGTGCTCTTCCCGCTCATCCTGCTGCTCTGCCTAGTCGGCGCCTACAGCGTCGGCCACACGGTGTTCGACATCCATGTGATGATCGTGTTCGGCGTGCTGGGCTACCTGGCCCGGAAGCTCGACTACGAGCCGGCGCCGCTGGTGCTGGCCTTCGTGCTGGGGCCGATGCTGGAGAACAACCTGCGCAAGGCGCTCATCCTGTCCCAGGGGAACTTCGCCCCGTTCGTCACCCGGCCGATCTCGGCCGTCTGCCTCGGGCTGGCGCTACTCGTGCTGGCCTCGCCGCTGCTCGCCGGTCTCCGGCGCCGGCCGCCGCCGGCGGAGGCCGGCCCGTGAAGCGGGTGAGGGTGCTGGACAGCGAGATGGCCTACGTCGACCGGAGTGGCGGACGCCCGGTGGTGTTCCTGCACGGCAACCCGACCTCGTCCTACCTCTGGCGCAACGTGATCCCGCACGTCGAGCCGGTCACCCGCTGCCTGGCCCCGGACCTGATCGGGATGGGGCAGTCGGCTCCGGCGCCGGCCGGGCGCTACCGGTTCGTGGACCACGCCCGGTACCTGGACGCCTGGTTCGCCGCGCTGGATCTGACCGACGTCGTGCTGGTGATGCACGACTGGGGCTCGGCCCTGGGCTTCCACTGGGCGCGGCGCCACCCCGAGCGCGTGCGGGGTCTGGTCTACATGGAGGCGATCGTCCGGCCGCTGGCGTGGGAGGAGTGGCCGGAGAAGGCGCGCGGCATCTTCCAGGCCATGCGCTCGCCGGCCGGCGAGGCGCTCGTGCTCGACAAGAACGTCTTCGTCGAGCGGATCCTGCCGGCCAGCATCCTGCGCCGGCTCGGCGACGACGAGATGGAGGCGTACCGGGCGCCGTGGCGGGAGCCGGGCGAGCGGCGCCGGCCCATGCTGCAGTGGCCGCGGGAGATCCCGATCGACGGCGAGCCCGCCGACGTGACGGCCATCGTGGAGGACTACGGGCGGTGGCTGGCGTCCGCGCCCGTCCCCAAGCTCTTCGTCAACGCCGAGCCCGGCTCGATCCTGGTCGGCGCCCAGCGCGAGTTCTGCCGGAGGTGGCCCCACCAGCGCGAGGTGACCGTCCGCGGCCTGCACTTCGTCCAGGAGGACTCGCCGGCCGCGATCGGGCAGGCTGTGGCCGAGTTCGTCGGAGGCCTGTCGTAGTGGCCGCCGGGTCCGCGGGCGCCGGGCGAGCGGGCCGGCCGTGATGCGCCTGCGCGTGTTCCGGTGGGCGCCGGGCGACCGGGAGCGCTGGCAGGACTATGACGTCGAGGTCGGGCCCGACTCGACCGTGCTCGACGCGCTGGTCGCCGTGCAGCGCGCCCAGGACCCGACGCTCGCCTTCCGCTACGCCTGCCGGGTCGGCATGTGCGGCTCCTGCGCGATGGTCGTCGACGGCCGCGAGCGCTGGGCCTGTCGCACCCGCCTGGTGACGCTCGGCGGCGGACCGGTGACCGTGCGCCCGCTCTACCACTTCCCGGTGCTCCGCGATTTGGTCGTGGACATGGCGCCGTTCGTCGGCCGCATGCGGTCGGCCGGCGCCGCCTTCGTGCCCGCCGCCGCCGGCGCTCCGGCCCTCAATGTCCGCGGCGACGCCGTGGAGCGCCGGGAGATCGACGCGGCCATCGAGTGCATCGGCTGCGGGATGTGTCTGTCGGCCTGCACTATGGTCGCCCACGACCCGCGCTTCGTCGGCCCGGCTGCGCTGAACCGGGCCTTCACGCTCCAGCGCGACTCGCGCGACGCCGGCCGCGGCGCCCGCTGGCCGCTCCTCACCGGCGACGACGCGCTGCCCCGGTGCCACGGCCAGGGCAACTGCACCGAGGTCTGCCCGGTGGGCCTGTCGCCGGCCGACTCGATCCGGCGCCTGCGCGCCCGGGCGGTGGCGAGGCTCGTCGGTCTCGCTTCGTCCCGCTGACCGCGGCCTGGTCGACTGGCGGCCCGGCGAGGTCCGGCCGGCGCTCTGGTCGTTCGCCTACTTCTTCTTCGTCCTGGCCAGCTACTACGTGCTGCGCCCGGTCCGGGACGAGATGGGAGCGGCCTCCGGCCCCGAGCGGCTGCCGTGGCTGTTCACCGCCACGTTCCTCACCATGCTGGCGGCGGTGCCGGCCTTCGGCTGGCTGGCCGCCCGAGTCCCCCGCCGCCGTCTCCTGCCGGTGATCTACGTGTTCTTCGTCCTGTGCATCCTGGCCCTGTTCGGGCTGCTGCGGAGCCCGGCCGCCGGCCGCTGGGCGCCGGGTGCGTTCTTCGTCTGGCTGAGCGTGTTCAACCTGTTCGTCATCTCGGTGTTCTGGAGCTTCATGGCCGATATCTGGCGCGAGCCCCAGGCCCGCCGCCTGTTCGGCTTCATCGCCGCCGGCGGCAGCGCCGGCGCGCTGGTGGGCCCGGCGCTGAGCGCCGGGCTGGCACCGCGCCTGGGGCCGGTGAACCTGCTGCCGCTGGCGGCGGTGCTGCTGTCGGGGGCGCTGCTCTGCATCTTCCGGCTGCGGCG
>DATLZL010000011.1:0-4934 GCA_035574035.1 Binatia bacterium
CGGCGCCGGCACCGGCAAGACCACCGTCATCACCCGCCGCATCGCCTGGCTCATCGCCTCCGGCCGGGCCCGCCCCGAGGAGATCCTGGCCCTGACCTTCACCGACAAGGCGGCGGCCGAGATGGAGGAGCGGGTCGACACGCTGGTGCCCTACGGCTACGCCGACGTCGAGATCTGCACCTTCCACGCCTTCGGCGACCGGATCCTGCGCGAGCACGCGCTGGAGCTCGGCCTCACGCCGGACTTCCGGGTGCTCAACCGCGCCGAGCAGATCATCTTCCTGCGCGACCGGCTGTTCGAGCTGCCGCTGGACCACTACCGGCCGCTGGGGGACCCCACCCGGCACCTGCACGCGCTGATCGGGCTCATCAGCCGGTGCAAGGACGAGGACGTCTCGCCCGAGGACTACCTGGCCTACGCCGAGCGGCTGGCGGCCGAGGCGGCCACGGCGGCCGACTACGAGGAGGCGCGGGAGCGGGCCGCCCAGCAGGCGGAGCTGGCCGCGACCTATGCCCGGTACCAGGCGCTGATGGTTCGCGAAGGGTGTCTCGACTTCGGCGACCAGATCGTCCACGTCCTGCGGCTGCTCCGCGGGCGCCGGTACGTGCTGGGGAGCTACCAGCGCCGGTTCCGCTACGTGCTGGTCGACGAGTTCCAGGACACCAACCACGCCCAGTTCGAGCTGGTCAAGCTCCTGACCGCCCGCCACGGGAACCTCACGGTCGTGGCCGACGACGACCAGGCCATCTATCGGTGGCGGGGCGCGGCGATCTCCAACGTGCTCGGCTTCCTCGAGCACTACCCGGAGGCGCGCCAGGTCGTGCTGACCGAGAACTACCGCTCCCACCAGGCCATCCTGGACGCCGCCTACCGGCTGATCGTTCACAACAACCCCGACCGGCTCGAGGTCCGGAGCGGCATCGACAAGCGACTGGTGGCGGTCGCCCAGCCGCCGGGGCCGCCGCCCGTCCACCTCCACTACGAGACGGCCACCCAGGAGGCCGACGCGGTGGCCGAGCTGATCCAGGAGCGTGTCGCCGCCGGCGCCTGGCGCTACGACGACGTGGCCATCCTGGTCCGGTCCAACGACGACGCCGACCCGTTCCTGCGCTCGCTCAACCTCAAGGTGGTCCCGTGGACCTTCTCCGGCAACGCCGGCCTCTACGGGCGCCCCGAGGTCCGCCTGCTCATCGCCTTCCTGCGCTCGGTGGCCGCCGTGGACGAGTCGGTGAGCCTGCACTACCTGGCATCCTCCAGCCTCTACCAGGTGCCGATCGTCGACCTCACCCGCTGCGCGACCTACGCCGACCGGCGGCACCTGCCGCTCTTCGACGTCCTGCGGCGCGCCGCCGAGTGGCCCGACCTGCGGGAGGCGATCTCGGAGGAAGGCCACGCCGCCATCCGCCGCCTCACCGGCGACCTGGTCCGCTACATGGAGCTCGGGCGGGAGATGCCCACCGGAGAGCTGCTCTACCAGTTCCTGGTCGACACCGGCTGGCTGGCCCGCATGTCCCGGGCGGCCACGGCCCGCGACGAGGCCGAGGTGCAGAACGTCTCGAAGTTCTTCCACCGGATCCGCGACGCCTCCCGCGCGCTGCGCTACGACAACGTGCGGGAGTTCGTCAAGCACCTGGACGCGCTGATCGAGGCCGGCGAGGATCCGGCGGTGGCCGAGGCCGATGTCGAGACGCCGGCCGTCCGCGTGCTGACCGTCCACAAGGCCAAGGGCCTCGAGTTTCCGGTGGTATTCCTGGTAAACCTGGTCCAGGAGAAGTTTCCGTCGCGGCGGCGCCGCGAAGCGCTGGAGCTCCCGGCCGCGCTCGCGCGCGACATGCTTCCCGCCGGCGACGCTCACCTCCAGGAGGAGCGCCGGCTCTTCTACGTGGGCATGACCCGGGCGCGGCGCGAGCTCTACCTCACCAGCGCCCGCGACTACGGCGGGGCCCGCCCGCGCAAGGTAAGCCAGTTCGTCCTGGAGGCGCTCGACCTGCCGCGGGAGGCGGCGCGGCCGTTCCGGGCGCGGGCGGTGGAGGAGATCCAGCACGCGGCGCCGGCGCCGGTCGGGCAGGACGACGGGCTGCCGGCGCTCGGGCCCGAGGACGAGCTGATGCTGTCCCACAAGCAGGTGGATGACTACCAGACCTGCCCGCTCAAGTACCGGTACGTCCACATCCTGCGGGTGCCGATCCTGCGCCACCACACGGTGGTCTACGGCAACACCATCCACAAGGTCGTCGAGTACTACCTGCGCCGGCGGGCGGTGGGTAACTACACGCCGCTGGAGGACCTGCTGGCCGTCTACGAGCGCGAGTGGGAGAACCAGGGGTTCCTCACCTGGCAGCACCAGGAGGCCCGCAAGGCGGCCGGCCGTCAGGCCCTCACGCGCTTCTGGCACCGGGAAGAAGCGGAGGGCACCAAGCCGACCTGGGTGGAGAAGGAGTTCCTCTTCACGCTGGGCCCCGACCGTGTCCGCGGCCGCTTCGACCGGGTCGACGAGGACCTGCTGGGCGCGGTGATCGTGGACTACAAGACCAGCGACGTCACCCGCCAGAAGGACGCCGACCGGCGAGCGGCCGAGAGCCTGCAGCTCAAGATCTACGCGCTGGCGTGGCGCGAGATGACCGGCGCTCTGCCCCAGCGCGTCGAGTTGCGGTTCGTCGATTCCCAGGCGGTGGGGCGCCACCGGCCGACCGACGACGATCTTCAGGAGGCGATCGCGGCCGTGAAGGCGGCTGCCGCCGGCATCCGGGCCCGTCGGTTCGAGGCCACGCCCTCGCGGGGCGCCTGCCGCACCTGCGCCTTCAGCCAGATCTGCCCGTACACCGCGACCAGCGAGTAGGCCGCCCCCCCCGGCGATGCCGTGGCTGTTGCCGCCGCTCCCCGGACCGGCGCGGCGCCGGTAAGATGCGCCCATGATCGACCCGAGCCACGCCGGCCCCGTGAGCGATCGCCCACCGGCGCCGGAACCGAGTCGGGCCGAGCGCGCGCGTACGCTCCTCCACCAGGCCCGCACCGGCGCCCTGGCCACGCTCTCCCGCCGCCGGCCGGGCCATCCGTTCGCGTCGCTGATGCCCTACGCGCCGGACGCCGAGGGCCGCCCGCTGCTCCTGATCTCGGCGCTGGCCGAGCACACCCGGAACCTGGAGGCGGACCCACGGGCGAGCCTGCTCGTGACGCAGCCGCAAGTGGAGGGTGAGCCGCTGGCCGCCGGGCGCGTGACGCTGATGGGCGAGGCCAGGTGCTTGCTTGGAGACGAGGCGGCCGGCGCCCGCGCCCTCTACCTGGCCCGTCACCCCGGCGCCGGCGGCTGGGCGGACTTCGCCGACTTCGCGTTCTGGCGGCTGGAACCGAGCGACGTCTACTTCGTCGGCGGCTTCGCGGTCATGGGCTGGGTGGACGTCGCGGAGTACGCGCAGGCCCGGCCCGACCCGCTGGCCGACTGCGCCGCCGCCATCCTGGACCACATGAACCGCGACCACGCCGGGGCGCTGCTGGAATACGCGCGCCAGTATGCGGCGGCCGAGGCCGACGAGGCGCGGATGGTGGCGGTCGACCGCCTGGGCTTCAAGCTCCGCCTGCGGCGGGGCGACCGGCGCTGGTCTGTCCGCCTGGCCTTTCCGGGCGAGGTCCGCAGCGCCGAGGAGTGCCGCGCCGCTCTGCTCGCGATGCTGCGGCGCGCGCGGGGCCAGGTGCTTGACACCCACCGGCCGGGCGCCTAGCGTACCTCCACCCTGAGGCGAAGAGGGCGCATGGTCCAGCACGGGAAGGAAATCCTGGGCGGAGATCATCGGGAGCGTGCGGTGAGCCGGGCCTGGGACGTCGTGGTGGTCGGGGGCGGCAACGCCGCGCTCTGCGCCGCGCTGTCGGCGCGGGAGCACGGGGCCCGGGTGCTGGTGCTGGAGAAGGCGCCCGAGGCCTGGCGGGGCGGCAACTCCTACTTCACCGCCGGCGGCTTCCGCTTCGCCTTCAAGTCCTTCGAGGAGCTTCGCCAGATCGTGGGCGACCTCTCCGACCAGGAGGCGGCCTCGATGGAGGTGGAGCCCTACACCGAGGACGCGTACTTCGACGACCTGATGCGCGTCACCGAGGACTGCGCCGACCCCGACCTGGCCCTCCTGCTGGTCCGCGAGTCCCAGCCCACCGTGCGGTGGATGAAGAGCCGGGGCGTCCGGTGGATCCCGATGTTCGGGCGCCAGGCCTTCCGGGTCGGCGACCGCTTCCGGTTCTGGGGTGGCCTGGTGCTGGAGGCCGTCGGCGGCGGCCCCGGTCTGGTCGAGATGGAGTACCTGGCGGCGGCCCGGGCCGGCATCGAGGTGCGCTTCGAGCACAAGGGGGTGCGGCTCGTCACCGACGAGCGCGGGGGCGTGACCGGCGTGGTCGTGCGGACCCCGGCCGGGACCGAGACCGTGGCGGCGCGCGCGGTCGTGCTGGCCGCTGGCGGCTTCGAGGCCAACCCCGAGATGCGCGCCCGCTACCTGGGTCCCAACTGGGACCTGGCCCGGGTCCGGGGCACGCCCTACAACACCGGTGACGCCATCCGGATGGCGCTGGAGATCGGGGCCCTGCCCTGGGGCCACTGGAGCGGCTGCCACGCGGTCCAGTGGGACCTCAACGCGCCGTGGCACGGCGACCGCAAGGTCGGCGACAACTTCCAGAAGCACTCCTACCCGCTGGGCATCATCGTCAACCTACGCGGCGAGCGCTTCGTGGACGAGGGCGCCGACTTCCGCAACTACACCTACGTGACCTACGGGCGGGCGGTGATCGAGCAGCCGCGGCGGACCGCGTTCCAGATCTTCGACCAGAAGGTCCTGCCGTTGCTCCGCGAGGAGTACCGGATCCGCGAGGTGACGCGGGCAGAGGACCCGACGCTGGACGGACTGGCCCGCAAGCTCGGCATCGACGCGGCGGGCCTGGTCCGGACGGTCGAGGCG
>DATLZL010000012.1:0-4816 GCA_035574035.1 Binatia bacterium
CGACGGATCAGCGCCCTTCACGTTCGCCGTGCTGGGGGACAGCGGGACCGGCTCCGAGGCCCAGCGCGCCGTGGCCCGCCTGATCGAGGGCTGGGCCCCGGCGCTGGTGCTGCACGTCGGGGACCTGGTCTACGGATGGAACCCGCTGGCCTGGGACGCGCGCTTCTTCGGCGTGTACCGTACACTGCTGGCCGGTCGGCCGATCTACCCGGTGCCGGGCGACAACGACCTCTCGCTCGCGATGGGCCGCGGCGCGCTGTTCGACCGCCTGTTCCACCCCCCGCCCGACCGGCCCGGCCGTCCGGGGCGCTCCTACGCTTTCGCGGTGGGGGACGTGCGGTTCGTCGGGCTGGACAGCACGAGGTTGGACGACGCCGACCGGCGGGCGGTCCTGCTGGCGTGGCTGGACCAGGCGCTGCAGGGGCCGTCGCGCTTCACGGTCGTGTTCATGCACCACCCGCCGTTCAGCGCCGGCCTGCACCACGGCAGCGACGCGCGGGCCCGCCGGTACCTGGTGCCGCGGTTCGAGCGCCACGGGGTGGATCTGGTGTTGAGCGGTCACGACCACCACTACGAGCGCACCCACCCGCTGGGCGGCGTGACCTACGTCGTCACCGGGGGCGGCGGCGCCCGTCTGCGCGACGTGGCCCCGCGGGCCTTCACCGCCCGGGCCGCCCGGGCCCACCACGCCGTGCGGGTGGACGTCGCGGCCGACGGACTCCACCTGCGGGCGGTCCGCCCCGACGGCAGCGTCATCGACGACGTGACGCTGCCTCCTGACGGTCGCCGGGTCCCCGGGGGTCGGCGGCGGCCCCGGGCTCAGGCGGCGGTCAGGTCGGCGCGGGCCAGGCGCCGCTCGAGCCGGGGATTGCCGAGGTCGATGCCCACCCGCAGGGCCCGCAGCCCGTGGGCTCCGGGCAGCTCCTCGAGCGCCAGGTCCTCGACGTCGCCCGTGAGGTAGCCGAGCGACTGCAGGTACTCGATGTAGTCCCGGTACTCGGCGGCCTCGGCCGGCTGGCTGTAGACGACGACGAGGCGGCCCGGCTGGGTCAGCCGATCGCCGGTGCCACGGACCAGGGCCTTGTCGATCCGCTTCTTGACGATCTCGTAGCGGGCGTTGTAGGCGCCGTCCACGTCGAAGCGCTTCTCGTCGAACCGGAAGCGGATGGCCAGCGGTGCGTGCTGGACGAGTACCAGGTGGGTCGTCTCCAGCGGCAGCGCCAGGGCCGGCCGCAGCCGCTCGGCCCGGGCGGCCAGCCCGCAGGTCACCATGAGCTGCCACAGGCGCAGGCTCCGCAGGTAGAGCGGGTCGAAGCGTCCCTCCTCCAGCAGCGCGGCGCCGGCGTAGATCTGGTAGTCGAGCCCGTCGGTCTTCTGCTTCTCGAAGTAGTGCGGGACCATGCTCTGGGCCAGCGACTGCTCGAGGTCGAGGTAGGCCGACAGCGCGTCGGTCAGCCGGGTCAGGCTCTCGTCGAAGTCGCGACGCTGGCGGTACACCGTGCCGAGCCGCGCGTCGAGCGCGCCCCGGTAGGCGGCGACGGCCTCCCGCACCGCCGGACCGAACCGCTCCAGCTCGCCGAACAGCGGCTCCACCTGGGTCCGCAGGAAGGCCAGGACGGCCGGCTCGTCGCCGGACTCCAGCGCCGCCTCCAGGCGGGCCAGGTGCTTGTCGATCCGGTACCGGACCTCGGCCAGGGCCGGCAGACGCCGCGCCGTCCAGGCGGCCTCCACCACCGTCCGGGCCAGTCGGAGCTGGGTGACGAGGTCGGCCTGGATGGCGCGGCCCCGCAGCTCCGAGGAGCCGCGCACGTCGGCCAGGCCGTAGAGCGGCCAGACGCCCTCGAACACGATGGGGGGCAGGTCGAAGTCCGGCTCCTCCTCGGCGCCCCGCCGCCGCTCGAGCGTGTCGAGCACGGCCCGCCGGAACCGCCACTCGACGACCGGGTGGATGGCCGTGCATTTCTCCTTGATGACGGTCTGGATGCGGCTCTCCAGCTCGTCCATGCTGCGCTTGACCGCGATGGCGAAGAGCGGCAGCACGCCGCCGAGCCGGAAGGCGTGGGTGGCGTTGAAGTCGCCCGGCCGGTCGGAGGTCAGGATCAGGAGCCCGATCGTCTCCTCGCCGTAGGGCAGCGGCGCCACCACCAGGCTCCGAACCCCCATCTTGAGCAGGTCGCTCTCGAAGCAGGTGGGGTTCGGCCAGCCGGCCAGGTCCTCCACGATCAGCGGCCGCCGGTCCAGGACGGCACGCTCGTAGATCGAGCCGGCGAAGAAGTCGCGCCGGTAGTGGGCGGAGTCGGTGAAGATGCAGCCGGCCTCGAGCCGCGCGTCGTAGTTGAGCAGGAACACCTGGTCGCCGTGGAGGGCCGAGAGCGACAGCCGCAGGGCCGGTCGGCCGAAGTAGGCCCGCATGGCGGCCTGCAGCCGCTGGAACGACGCCGCCGAGACGATGGACTCCCGCTGGATCAGCTCGCGCTGGAGCGCGGACAGGATCTCGTGGTCGGTGACCTCGGTGGCGGTGAACAGCGTGAACCCGCGGAAGACGAACCGCTCCGGCGGCAGCAGCGCCATGAGCGCGGCCGGGTCGGAGAGGCTCGCCAGCAGGCGCCGGCGGGCGGCCTCGTCGAGGGCGGGCGGCCCGCCCGGGGCTTCCACGGTGGTGAACCGGCCGTCGAAGCACGCCTTGAAGTGGCGCTCGCGCCCGGACTCCGGGTCGTCCACGCTCACGACCAGCGGGTAGTCGAGGTCGAAGGCGATCCCGTAGAACGTCCGCAGAATCGCCCCGTAGGCGTGCAGGATCTTGTAGTTGAGGCCGGTGGCCCGGTCCATGTTGATCCGGCCGCGCAGCCAGCCCGCCTCGTCGGCCATCATCCGGGCCAGCGACGGGGTGGCGTACCAGGCCTGGAGCATGAAGGGCGGCAGCGCCCCGCCCAGGTCGCGCTCCCAGGTCACGGGCGGGAACAGGGCCGACATCAGCAGGTCCACCACCGGGCGGTGGCGCTCCAGCACCTCGCGCTCGAGTCGCGGCCCCCGCAGCGCCGGGGCCCCGGCCAGCGCCTCCAGCACCGCCGCCGCCGGCGGCTGCCCGGCGGCGGCCTGCTGCTCCCACCAGGCGATGAGACCGTCGAGGCTGAACTCGACCCGGAAGGGGAAGTCGCCGGGCTCGGCGAAGACCTCCATGCGATGACCTCCAGCGGAGTCAGCGGTTGAGATGTCCCGGCCCCGGGCGTGGATTCGAGCCCGCCGGGCCGCCGCCGCGGCCCGCCGGCGCCGCGACCGCCCGCGGAACATCGTAGCACCGGTTGACACGCGCCGGGTCGGGTCGCATAGTGCGGGCGATGGTGCGGCCGTCGACCGTGGGCGAGCTCCGGGCCAGCGGCTGGCGACGCCGGAGCGTCAAGCAGGAGCTCCGCGACAACCTGATCGCGCGGCTGCGAAGCGGCGAGCCTTTCCTGCCCGGCATCGTCGGCTACGACGACACCGTCGTGCCCCAGATCGAGAACGCGATCCTGTCCGGGCAGGACATCATCCTGCTCGGCGAGCGGGGGCAGGCCAAGACCCGCATCGCCCGCCTGCTGATCGGCCTGCTCGACGAGTGGGTGCCGGCCCTGGCCGGCTGCGAGGTGAACGACGACCCGCTGGCCCCGATCTGCGCCGCCTGCCGCCGTCGGCTGGCCGAGGAGGGCGACCGGGCGCCGGTCGTCTGGATCCCGCGCGAGCGGCGCTACGGCGAGAAGCTGGCCACGCCCGACATCACGATCGCCGACCTGATCGGCGAGGTGGACCCGGTCAAGGTCGCCGAGGGCCGCTACCTCTCCGACGAGCTGACCATCCACTACGGCCTGCTGCCGCGCTGTCACCGGGGCATCTTCACCCTCAACGAGCTGCCGGACCTGGCCGAGCGCATCCAGGTCGGGCTGCTCAACATCCTGGAGGAGCGCGACGTCCAGATCCGCGGCTACAAGGTCCGGCTGCCGCTCGACCTCTACGTGGTCGCCAGCGCCAACCCCGAGGACTACACCAACCGCGGCCGGATCATCACGCCGCTCAAGGACCGCTTCGGCGCCCAGATCCGCACCCACTACCCGCGGCGGCTCGAGGAGGAGATCGCCATCATGGAGGCCGAGCGGGCGGCCTTCGGCGCCGACGGCGTGGCCGTGCGCTGCCCCGACTACATGAAGCAGGTGGTGGCCGAGCTGACGCACCTGGCCCGCCAGTCCGCGGACATCAGCCAGCGCTCGGGGGTGTCGGTGCGGGTCAGCATCGCCAACTACGAGACGCTGCTCTCGGCCGCGCTCAAGCGGGCGCTGCGGCTGGGCGAGCCGGTGGCGGTGCCCCGGGTGAGCGACCTCGGGGCCCTGGCCGCCTCCACCCTGGGCAAGATCGAGCTGGAAACCGGCGGCGACGGCGGCGAGGACCGCCTCCTGGCCCGTCTGGTCCAGAAGGCGGTCCACAACGTGTTCGGCCGCTCGTTCGCCGGCGCCGAGCTGGACGACGTGGTGGCCGCCTTCCGGAACGGGTTGAGCGTCCAGGTAGGCGACGCGCTGCCCTCGGCCGACTACGTCAAGCAGGCGTCCGCGGTGCCGGCCCTGCGGACGCTGGCCGCCCGGTTGGGCGCCGCCGACCCGGCCTCGGTCGCCTCGGCCATCGAGTTCGTGCTGGAGGGCCTGCACCTGTCGCGGCGGCTGAACAAGGACGTGCAGCCCCACGCCAGCCGCTACCGGGGCTGAGGCCATGCGCCGCTGGACGATCGACGACCCCCTCGAGCCCGACCCCGTGATCAAAACCGCCCGGCGGGGCGGGGACCGCCGGGGCG
>DATLZL010000013.1:0-6036 GCA_035574035.1 Binatia bacterium
ACCACCTTGTCGGCCCGCAGGCGGGCGATCTCCTCGGGCGCCAGCCCGGCCTCGGCGAGGACGGCGTCGGTGTGCTCGCCGAGCGCCGGCGCCGGGGTCCGCAGCGTGCCGGGAGTACGGGAAAAGCGCACCGGTGTGGCCAGCGTGGGCACCCGCCCCGCGCGGGGGTGGTCCTGCCTCACCAGCATGCCGCTGGCGACGACCTGCGGGTCGGTCGGCAGGTCGCGATAGCGGTTGACGGGCGCGCATAGCACGTCCCGGGCCTGGCGCCGGACCAGCCACTCCTCGACCGTCGCCGCGGCGAAGACCTCCTCCAGCGTCGAGGCCAGCTCACCGCGGTGGCGGACGCGCTCGGCACCGGTGGCGAAGCGCGGATCGGCGGCGAGGTCCGGACGCCCGACCGCCTCGCAGAACGGGCGCCAGAGCCGCTCGACCCACACCGCGACGTAGATCCAGCCGTCGCGGCACCGGAAGGCCTGGAACGGGGCCATGTGGGGGTGAGCGCTGCCGAGCCGTCCCGGCTCCTCGCCGGTGGCCAGGTACACGCTGAGCCGCGCGGCGTGGGCCAGCAGCAGCCCGTCGAGCAGGGAAACGTCCACCCGCTGGCCCTCGCCCGTCCGCTCCCGGTGCAGCAGCGCGGTCAGGATCCCCTGCCCGGCCAGGAGCGCGCCGATCGTGTCGACGACCGGGGCCCCGGTGAGGACCGGCCCGCCGCCCGGGTCGCCGGTCACGGCCATGAGGCCGCCGAGGGCCTGCACGAGCATGTCGAGCCCCGGCTTGTCGCGCCAGGGCCCGGTGGGGCCGAAGGCGCTCAGCGAGCAGTAAACGAGCCGGGGATTGCGGGGCGCCAGGCGGGCGTAGTCGATGCCGAGCCGCTCGGCGGTCCCGCCGCGGTACGCCTCGATGACGACGTCGGCGCGCTCGACCAGGCGCAGGAAGACCGCGTGCCCTTCCGGACGTCGCAGGTCCAGGGCCAGGCTCCGCTTGTTGCGGTTGACGGCGAGGAACACCGGGCTGTCGCCTCCCGGGCCGGCATACACGGTCCGCGCGGCGTCGCCGCCATCCGGGCTCTCGACCTTGACCACGTCGGCGCCGAGGTCGGCCAGGTAGAGCCCGGCCACCGGTCCGGCGATCAGGTGGGCCAGCTCCAGGACACGGTAGCCATGCAGCGGCGGGGCCGGCACGGCGGGCGGCGGGACGGCGCTCAGGACGCCAGGCGCAAACCCGAGCGCAGCTCGAATTCTTCCTGGGCCAGGAGCGAACCGTGAGGCAGGCGGGTCATCGCGCCGCAGTAGCGGCAGTGCACGAACGCCGGTTCGTGGACCACGAACGCGCTGCCGCACTTGCGGCACCGCCGCGGGTCCACGGCGGCTTCCCGCGCCGCCGAGCGGGCGGCGCGGAGCGGGGCCAGCGTGACGACCCGGCCGGCCACCGCAGCCAGCACCCGGCTTCGTCGATTCGTCCCGGGCATGTCCATGACGCCCGGGAAGGATACCTCAAAGCCACCCGAGGAGCGACTGGAAGTCCACCGGCTTTTCCAGCACGAAGTCGACCGCCGCCTGTTGCGAGGGGGTCGGGGGCAGCTGCGCCAGGCAGCCGGTGATGAGCCCGACGCGGACCCCGGGGTAGCTCGCTTTGACCGCGGTGGCCAGCTCCCAGCCGCTCATCCCCGGCATCCGGAGGTCGGTCAGCACGAGGTCGGGAGCGGGGCCGGTGCGCAGCCGGCTCAGCGCCTCGGCGGCATCGGCCGCCACCGTGACCTCGTGGCCCTCCTCCATCAACAGCTCGGCGATCGCCTGCCGGACCTCGGCCTCGTCGTCCACGACCAGGACGCGAGCCACCGGGCGGACGGCCAGCACGGACATCACGGGGCGAGGCTCACGCAAGGCGCGCGCCACGCCGGACCGCCCCGTAACCCCGCGTGCCGACGGAGCCGGAGCGGCCCCGGCGCCGACGCCGACAGGACCGCAGGGACGAACGCCAGGGCGGACTTACCATAAGACGAACGGCGCAGGAAGACGGACCGCGCAGGCCGGGAGGACACGATGCCGCTCGAGCAGACCCTCGACGAGACGCTCAGACAGGCCATCAAGGACCGCGACACGCGCACCGCCGACGCCGTGCGAATGCTCAAGACCAAGCTGGCGGAGCGCCGGACGGCGAAGGGGTTCACCGGTCCGGTGGACGACGCCGTCGTGCTCGACGTGATCGCCGCCTACCGCAAGCAGCTGCAGAAGGCGCTGGCCGAGTACGACCGGCTCGGCCCCCGGGCCGCCGCGCAGGCCGATCAGCTGCGCTTCGAGCTCGCGTTCTGCGAGCGCTTCCTGCCCCGGGGCCTGGAAGAGACCGCCCTGCGCGCCCTGGTCCGCGAACGCCTCGGCGCGCTCGGCATCCGCGACCCACGGCAGGTCGGACGTCTGGTCGGCGACGTGCTGAAAACCCACCGGGGACAGGTGGAGGCGGCCGACGTCAAGCGGGTGGCTGAGGAGCTGCTGCGCGAGGGCGGAGCGGACGGCCGGTGAGCTGGCCGACCGCCGTCGCGAACTCCGCCGCCGCCGGCCGCGACGCGCACTGGAACACCACCTGGAGGCCGGCGCCGCTGCGCACGGCCAGGACGGCGGACGGCCGACCGGCGCCCGACCGGTGCACGACGCTCACGTCCACCCGCAGGTCGGAGTAGTAGACGGCCCACACCACGCTGCGCTCGTAGACGAGCAGGCGGTCGGGGAAGAAGTAGAGCCGCTGGCGGCCGGCCCTGAGCGTGGGGACGCGCAGGTTGCACAGCACGCGTGGCGGCAGGCTCCGCGTGGGCCGCGCCCGGCGACGGATGACGCGCCGTCGCCGCGGCTCGCCGCGGATCTCGACGTACCAGATCGGGCCGCTGCGCTCGAGCGCCCGGAACGTGTCCAGCACCTGCCGGTAGCGCGCCTCCGGCGCGCCGTCCAGCCGGTACTCGAGCCGCGCGCTGGACTCGGCGGTCTCGGCCGCGAAGGCGAAGCCGAGCACCGCCAGGCCGACCACCGCGAAGCCGATCGCGGCCGCCACGCTGGCGCCGAAGCTGAGGCCGGCCAGCACGGCGACGGCCAGCACCGCCCCGAGCATCCGGGTCATCCGCGGCCGGCGGGCGTAGGCGCGGTTGAGGTGCTCCAGCACCTCGGCGGCCGAAGAGCCGACTTCCGGGCGGCGGTCTCGGCCGCGGTGGTAGAAGACCCCGTCCCGCCCCAGAATCACCTGCGCCGAGGCTCGTGAGACCGCGGGGCCGAGGTCGAGGCTGGGCAGTCCCATGCCGTCCGGGAGGACGACAAGCAAAAGGTGAACCGGCCGGGTGGCGGGCAAACGCACGCGCCGTCGTGCCCGGATGGCGTCCGCCGGGACGGAGTGGCGCGTCCGTCCGTCATCCCGCTGACAGCCCGGCGCGGTCGTCGGCTGCGGGCTCGGGTGTAAGCTAGGGCGCGCCCCGGCGGCACCCACCGCCCCGCGGTGGTCCGTCGGGAGCCTCTGCCGCTCGCAGGGAGGAGGACCCACGGTGGGCCTGACCGCGACCGTGTATCACGTGGACCTGACGCGGGGGAACGTCACGACCCGCACGGTGCCGGAGGACGTCTACCGTCGCTATCCGGGCGGCAGCGCACTCGCCGCCTACCTGCTCTGGCAGCACATCCCGCCCGGCGCCGACCCGCTCGGTCCCGACAACGTGCTCGTCATGGCCGTGAGCCCGCTGACCGGCCTGGCGATCTCCGGGCAGAGCCGCATGACGGCCTGCGCCCGCTCGCCGCTCACGGGCGCCATCGGCGACAGCCAGTGCGGCGGCTTCTTCCCGGCCGAGATGCGCGCAGCCGGCGCCGATGCGATCGTGTTCACCGGCCAGGCCCCCGAGCCCGTGTACCTCTGGCTCAGCGACGGCCGCGCCGAGCTGCGACCGGCCCGCCACCTCTGGGGCCTGACCACGGCCGAGGTGGACCGCCGTCTCAAGGAAGAGGTCGGCGACCCGAAGGCCGAGGTGGCCCAGGCGGGACCGGCGGGCGAGAACCGTGTGCGCTTCGCGGCGATCATGAACATGGTCAACCGGGCCAACGGCCGCACCGGGATGGGCGCGGTCATGGGCGCCAAGCGGCTCAAGGCGGTGGTCGTGCGCGGCACCAAGCCGCCCAAGCCGGCCGTCCCCGACCGCTTCCGCGAGCTCACCAAGCGGCTCAAGGCCCTGCAGGAGGCCAACCCGGGGATCGTCTGGTTCGGCGAGTACGGCACCGCCGGGGTGCTCGCCATCCAGAACAAGATGGGCGGCCAGCCCACGCGCAACTACACCGAGGGGACGTTCGAGCACGCCCAGGCCATCGACGGCACCACGATGGCCCGGACGATCCTCAAGGAGCGCGACACCTGCTACGCCTGCGTGATCAAGTGAAAGCGCGTGGTCGAGGTGCGCGACCCGGACCTCGAGGTGGATCCCGTCTACGGCGGTCCCGAGTACGAGACGCTCACGTTTTTCGGCTCGATGTGCGGCGTGGGGGACCTCAAGCTCCTCGCCCGGGCCTCGGCCGACGCCAACCGGTACGGGCTGGACACGATCTCGTGCGGGGCCACCATCGCCTGGGCCATGGAGGCCAAGGCCCGGGGGCTGCTCGACGACCAGGGCCTCGGCCTGGCCTTCGGCGACGGCCACTCGGTGCTGCGGGCGATCGAGGCCATCGCGCTGCGCCGCGGGATCGGCGACCTCCTGGCCGAGGGCAGCCTGCGGGCTGCCCAGCGGCTGGGGCCGGAGGCGGTGGCGCTGACGCTCACCGTGAAGGGCCAGGAGCTGCCGGCCCACATGCCCCAGCACAAGCGCTCGCTCGGGCTCATCTACGCCGTGAACCCCTTCGGGGCCGACCACCAGTCCTCCGAGCACGACTCGATGCTGCGCACCAAGCCGGGCAGCCTGCACCGCCGGCGCCTGGGCGAGCTCGGCGACTGGGGCGACCTCGACCTGCGCGACCTGTCCGAGGCCAAAGTCCGCTTCGCCTGGACCACCCAGCGCTTCTACTCGGCGCTCGACACGCTCGGGCTCTGCCAGTTCGTCTGGGGTCCGTCGTGGCAGCTCTACGGGCCCGCCGAGACGGTGGAGCTCGTGCGCTACGCGACCGGGTGGGATGCGACCCTGGAGGAGCTGCTGCAGGTCGGCGAGCGCCGCATCAACCTGCTGCGGGCCTTCAACGCCCGCGAGGGCATCGGCCGCGACGCGGACGCGCTGCCGAAGAAGCTTTTCCAGCCGCTCGGCGGCCAGGGGCCGACCGCCGGCGTGGCCCTCACGCCGGAGGAGTTCGAGCGCGCGCGGGAGGCCTACTACCGGATGGCCGGCTTCGACTCCGCCACCGGATACCCCACCCGCGAGCGCCTGGCGGCGCTCGGCCTCGACTGGCTCGTCCCGGCCCTGCCGGCGGCGTGAGTCGCCCCGTGCCCTCGGCGCCCCGCGGCTTCGCGCTGTTCGCCGGCATCGCGCCGGACGTCATCCGTGCCTGCGCCCGGCGGGCCGAGGCGCTCGGCTACACCTCGTTCTGGGTGAACCACCCCGGCCGCACCGACGGCCTGGCCGCCCTGGCCGTCGCCGCCCGCGAGACGGCGCGGATCGACCTGGGCGTGGGCGTGATCCCGCTGCACACCCGGGGTCCGGAGAGCATCCTGCAGGGTGTGCGCGAGCACGCGCTGCCGCTCGACCGGCTGCTGCTCGGCGTCGGCAGCCCCAACCCCGGCGCGCTCGGCCGGGTCCGGGCCGGCGTGGCCGCGCTCCGCGCCGGGCTCCGCACGCGTCTGGTCGTCGCCGCGCTGGGGCCGAAGATGTGCGAGCTGGCCGGCGAGGTGGCCGACGGCGTGCTCTTCAACTGGCTGACGCCGGAGCACGCGCGTCGCTCGGCCGACCTGGTCCGGGCCGGCGCCGCCCGCGCCGGCCACCGGCCGCCCCGCCTCTACGCCTACGTGCGGCTGGCCGTGGGCGCCGCCGCCCGCGAGCGGCTGGACGAGGAGGCCGAGCGCTACGCCGCCATCCCGGCCTACGCCGCC
>DATLZL010000014.1:0-3439 GCA_035574035.1 Binatia bacterium
TCCACCGCCTCGCCCTTGCGCCGGGCCCCCAGCACGACCTCCTCCACCCCGAGCCGGGCCGCCCGGGCCTGGGCGATCGCGTTCTTCTCCCCGGTGACGAGGGCCACGCGCAGGCCGGCCCGCTGGGCGAGCCCGATGGCCAGCCCGTCGTGGCTGTCGAAGACCTTCAGCTCGTCGCCCCGCTCGGACAGGATCATGCGCCCGTCGGTGAGGACGCCGTCCACGTCCAGCACCAGGAGGCGCACGGCCCGGGCGCGGGCGGCGGCGTCGCGCCCGCGGCGGCGGGCTTCGATGCGGGAGTGGTCCTTCGTGGCGCGCCTCCTGGTCGGTGCGGGAGTCTAGCACGCCCCCGCGAGTGTGATACACTGGCCGCGTCTGGTTCGGGTCGTCGGTTCAGTTCAGAGCCCGCCTCCTCGGCCGACCACGTGGCCGTCTTCCTTCCGCGCCGGCGACGTGATGCACTGGCGGAAGGTCTGAGAGGAGGCGCCCTCATGGCGCACAAACTGTTCGTGGGTGGACTCAACTACGCGACGACCACCGACCAGCTCCGGGAGCTCTTCGAGCAGGCCGGCAGCGTGGAGTCGGCGAGCGTCGTGACCGAGCGCGAGACGGGCCGCTCCCGGGGCTTCGGCTTCGTCGAGATGACGACGGCCGAGGACGCCGAGAAGGCCATCGCCCGGTTCAACGGCACCGACCTCGACGGCCGACGGCTGTCGGTGGAGCGGGCCAAGGCTCCGACTTCCGGCGGCGGCGGCCGCGGCGGCTTCGGCCGGGGCGGCTCGCGCGGCGGTCGGCGCTGGTAACCACGGTCTGGTCCCCGGGCGGCGGGAAGCGCTCCCGCCGCCCGCTTCGTTTCCCACCCTTCGACGCCAGGAGCCGGTGATGGCCCGACGAAACTACGGCTTCGACCGCCGGCGCCGGGAAGACCAGCGCCGCGCCAAGCAGCAGGCCAAGGCTCAGCGGCGTCTCGAGCGCGCCGCCAGCGGCAGTGCCGGGCCCGAGATGGGAGAGGCCCAGGACAGCGGGGCGCCGGCCGGCCTCTGGGAATGGTTCTCGCCCAGTCGCAGCCGCACTTTGGCCACGGCCCCCCGCACCCGGCCCCCGGCCGACCCGCCCGACGACTGGGTCCTCCTCACCGACGTTCCCGAGGGCGAGACGGAGATGTAGCTACTTCTTCTGCTGCTGCTGGGCCACGGCCGCCTCCGCCGCTTGGAACCCGATGCGGCTGTGGGTGCCGTCGCAGAAGGGCTTGGTGACCGAGCCGCCGCAGCGGCAGAGAGCGATGCGCGGCCGGCCGCTGGTGTCCACCCGGGCGCCCGTCGGGTCGTAGAGCTCGACGTCGCCCTCCACCAGATACGGGCCGTTCGGACGGCAGGTGATCTTCACCGCCATGACGCGTCCTCCTCGTTGGACCTGACGTTCCACGCCGGCGGGACCGGCGCATGCCGCACACGATACACCGCCCGCCTCACCGCGCGTACCTCGGAGCGGCGCGCCCCGAGCGCCGCCGGGCGGGGCGTACAATGACCGACGTGCGAGAGCGCGGCCAGATCCTGCTCGTCGCCTGCTACGAGCTGGGCCACCAGCCGCTGACCCTCGCCTGGCCCGCCGCGTTCCTCGAGCGTGCCGGCTACCGTCCGGCCACGCTCGACATCTCGGTGGAACGCTTCGACGCCGATCGGGCGCGCCGGGCGCGGCTGGTCGCCGTCTCGGTCCCCATGCACACCGCCCTGCGCCTGGGGGTCGGTGTGGCGGCCCGGGTCCGCGAGGTCAATCCCGCCGCCCACCTCTGCTTCTTCGGCCTCTACGCCGCGCTCAACGCCGAGTACCTGCTCGCCCGCGGCGCCGACACGGTGCTGGCCGGCGAGTGCGAGGAGCGCCTGGTGGAGCTGGCCCGGAGCCTCGAGCGCGGCGAGACCCCGAGCCAGGGGACCGCCGGCGACCGGACCCCGAGCGCGACGGCCGGGGGCGGCGCCGGCGTCGGGCGGCCGGCGGCGACCGTGCTGGCCCGGCTGCGCTTCCCGATACCGAGCCGGACGGGGCTGCCGCCGCTCCGGAAGTACGCCCACCTCGAGCGTGACGGCGAGCGGCGACCCGCCGGCTATGTCGAGGCCAGCCGCGGCTGCAAGCACCGGTGCACCCACTGCCCGATCCCGCCCGTCTACGACGGGCGGTTCTTCGTGGTGCCGCCGGAGGTGGTGGTGGCCGACGCCCGCCAGCTGGTGGCGGCCGGCGCCCGGCACATCACGTTCGGCGACCCGGACTTCCTCAACGGCCCCCGCCACGCCCTGGCGGTGGCCCGGGCGCTGCACGCCGAGTTCCCGGACGTCACCTTCGACATCACGACCAAGGTCGAGCACCTCGTTCGCCACCGTGCCTTGCTCCCCGAGCTCGGCGCGCTGGGCTGCCTCTTCGTGGTCTCGGCCGTCGAGTCGCTCAACGACACCGTCCTCGCCCACCTGGCCAAGGGCCACAGCCGCCGGGACGTGTTCACCGCCCTGGAGGCCGTGCGAGCGGCCGGGATCGCGCTGCGGCCGACCTGGGTGCCGTTCACGCCGTGGACGGGGCTCGACGACTACCGGGAGATGCTCGCCTTCGTCGAGGCCGAGGACCTCGTGGACCACGTCGACCCGGTGCAGTGGGGCATCCGGCTGCTGGTCCCGCCCGGCTCCCTGCTGGCCCGGAGCCCGGCGATGCGGCCCTACCTCGGCCCGCTGGTGGAGGGCGACTTCTCCTACCGCTGGCTCCACCCCGACCCGCGGATGGACCGGCTGCAGGGCGAAGTTTCGAGGCTGGTGGCCGAGGCGGCCCAGCGCAGCGAGGACCCCCGGCAGACGTTCCGTCGCGTCCAGGCACTGGCCGACGCCGCGGCCGGGGTGCGAGCAACCCGCAGCGATCCGGCGCCCCTCCCCGACCGCTCGCGACCCCCGCGGCTGACCGAGCCGTGGTTCTGCTGAGCGGAGCCGACGGAGGGCCAGGTGGCCCTCATCGAGCGGTACCGATTCTGAGGCTTCTGGTACGATACGGCTCTGAGAGGTGAGGCCATGACCACGGAGAGCACCGACAAGAGCCCCGACCTCCGGGCGCGGGTCCAGGAGATCATCGACACGATGATCAACCCGGCGGTGGCCGGTCACGGCGGCTGGGTGGAGCTGATCGACGTCCAGGACAACCGCGTCTACCTGCAGATGGGCGGGGGCTGCCAGGGCTGCGGCGCCGCCGACATCACGCTCAAGGCCGGCATCGAGCGGCTCCTCCGGGAGGAGATCCCGGAGATCGAGGAGGTCCTCGACGCCACCGATCACGCCGCGGGGACCAACCCCTACTACACCCCCGGCAAGTAGCCTCCCCCGGCGGCCGGGACCACCCCCGGCCGCCGGCCCGTCCCTAGCCCGCGGCGAGCACGGGCCGCAGCCGCTCCACGGCGGCCCGGCTCGGC
>DATLZL010000015.1:0-2546 GCA_035574035.1 Binatia bacterium
GTAACCGCCGAAGTCATTGAGCAGCTCCCGGGCGCTCGCCAGGGGGGCGGCGAATTTGCCGATCATGCTCCTGCCCGGTTCCGGGGCTCCGTGCTCATAGCGGAGTTTGAGGCGCACGACGCGGCCAGCGAACCCGAGGCCGTCGCTTACCGGTTCCCAGTCGAGGGCGGCAACCGCCGGGTGCTGTTGGTCGCGCGTCCGCAGGGCGGCGGTGAGCCACTCCGGCGTGACCTGCTCCGGCCCCGCCGGGACCTCGAGAGCCTGCGCTGGCGACCCGGCCGTGCTCATGGCGGGATGATAGCGGACGGCGGGCGAGGGTGCAGCGACGCGGCTGGGGCGAAAAGCGCCGGGCTGGTAACCTCGCGGCGTGACCGGCCGCAACACCGCCCTCTACTACGACCCGCTGTTCCTGGGTCACGACACTCTCGACCACATCGAGAGCGCGGCCCGCGTGCAGAAGAGCATCGAGCTGCTGGAGACGAGCGGCGTTGCCGACCGCATGGCCCGGCCGGCCTGCCGCGACGCCACGGAGGAGGAGCTACTGCGCGTGCACGCCGCGCGCCACATCGAGCGCATGCGTCACGTGGCGGCGGACGGGCCGGTGCTGTTGCTCCCGGATACGGTAGCGAACACCGGGACGTATGCGGCAGCAAGGCGGGCCGCGGGGGCCTGCGTCGCGGCGGCGGAGGCCGTCTGGCGCGGCGAGTTCGAGTCGGCTTACTGCCTAATCCGTCCTCCCGGACACCACGCCGTGGCAGCGATGCCCATGGGCTTCTGCTTCTTCAACAACGTCGCCATCGCGGCGGCGCACGCGCGGGCGGCGCTGGGGATCGAGCGCGTGGCCATCGTCGACATCGACATCCACCACGGCAACGGGACGCAGGACGCCTTCTACGAGGACGGCTCGGTGCTGTACATCTCGACGCACCAGTATCCGTACTATCCCGGCACGGGGCACTGGCGGGAGACCGGTGCCGGGGCAGGCACGGGCGCGACGCTCAACGTCCCCCTCCCGGGAGGCTGCGGCGATGCCGAGTACGGGCTGGTCTTCGACGACCTGGTCGAGCCAGCCCTGCGCCGGTTCCGCCCGGGGCTGGTGCTGGTCTCGGCCGGCTACGACGCCCACCACGCCGACCCGATCGACGGCGCCGAGATGCGATTGTCCTGCGCGGGCTACGCATCGCTAATACGGCGGCTCAAGGTGGTGGCCGGTGAGGTGTGCGAAGGCCGCATGGTTGTCGCGCTGGAGGGCGGCTATAACCTGACGGCGCTGTCCTGGGCGGTGCGTAACTCCTGCGAAGTGCTGCTCGGGGAAGAGCCTTCACCTGACCCCATCGGCCCGGCGCCGCCGCGGACCGCGCCGGACATAACGGCACTGGTAGCGGCGATCAGGGACCTGCACCGGCTGTGAAGGCGTCCAGGTGTCAGGCGCTCGCGGCCCGGCCCGCGGCGCCAGCATGGGGGACCGGGGCTAACCGTCGGGCAGGAAGCGGAGTGAGGCCTCGTCGCCGAGGAGGACGGCCTCGTCCCGCACACGCAGGCGGCCGCCGGCGACCTCGGTGAGTCGCAGGCTGAGGGTCTCTTCCAGGGCCTCGGGGAAGGCGTCTTCGAGCCGGATGCCAAAGCGTCTCTGGAAGGCGGCCAGGTCAAGGCCCTCGCGGAGGCGGAGGGCGAGGATGACGGTCTCGGACATCTGGCGGCGCAGCGCTGCGGCTGCGTCCGGGGCTTCGTCGCGGTAGGTGACCTGGCGCATGGAGTCGAGGACAGCGGGCCCGCCGGCAGCGACCTGGGACGACGCCGCTTCCTCGACAAGGGCTATGTAGCGCGAAGGGCTGGCGGCGGCGGCGAAGCGCCGGCCGAACAAGTGGGAGTGGGCGCCGGCGCCCAACCCCAGCCACTCCTGGTTCTGCCAGTAGGCGAGGTTGTGGCGGCACTCGCGACCTGGCCGCGCCCAGTTCGAGATTTCGTAGTGCTTGAAGCCGGCCGTGGCGAGGCGCCGGCGGCTCCATTCGTACATGTCGGCCTGGAGGTCGTAGTCCGGGGCGAGCCTGCGGCCGCGGTCGACATCGCGGGTCAGCGGCGTACCCTCCTCGAGGGTGAGGGCGTACAAGGACAGGTGGTCGGGACCCAGGTCAAGCGCCCGTTCGAGGTTCTCCTGCCACTGCTCCATGGTCTGACCGATGAGCCCGAAGATGAGGTCGAGGTTGATGTTGTCGAAGCCGGCGGCCCGGGCCCAGCGGTAAGCCAGCTCGGCTTCGAGGCCGGAGTGCACGCGCTCGAGGTCGAGCAGCTCGGCGTCGTGGAAGCTCTGGACGCCGAAGCTGATGCGGTTGAAGCCGGCTTCGCGCAGCCCGCGGATGTGCCCCTGGTCCACGGTGCCAGGATTAGCCTCGAGGGACATCTCCGCGGCGGGGGCGATGTCGAAGCAGGAGCGAAGGGCGTCGAGAATCGCGGCCATGTGCTCGAGGGGCATGAGACTGGGCGTGCCGCCGCCGAAGAAGACGGTCGAGACGCGCCGGCCCGCGAGGTGGGGCGACCAGAGGCGG
>DATLZL010000016.1:0-2704 GCA_035574035.1 Binatia bacterium
GGCGAGATGTTTTTGCCAGAGCAGCCGAAGCCGTTGAAGACCTGCTCTTCGGCGATCCGGCCGCCGGGCTTGATGTCCGGGCTGGTCAACTCGAACGCCCCGGCCGGCACCCGCGCGGCCAGCGCGACCCCGGCCGCCAGAGCCGCGATCCCAAACGACCTGCGCCACGTCATGCTCTCCTCCTGTCGGATCGGTGTCGGAGCCGTGCGGGCGTGAACCGGACCGCGACCCTCACGGCACCGTCACCCACTCGGGACGCGCCTTCCTCATGAGCGCGGTCACGGTGCAGGTGGCCGCCCTGGGCATCGGCCTGGCGGCCAGCAACAAGTCGGCGGGCCGGCCACGCACCGACGACGGCCATGGCCGCCGCAGAGTCTACACCGACGGCGCCGAGCTCGCCGATCCCCGCCCACCCGAGGCGGCATCGCGCGCCGAGTGCGGCGTCACCCGGGCGACAGGGTCACCGGCGGTTCGATCCTCGGCGATCTCCTCGAGCCGCCGGCCGCGGGTCTCGAGACCGGTGACCAGCAGGACCACCGCGGCCGCCACCATCGGCGCCGCCGCCACCAGGGCGGGCACCGTCAGGGTCCCGGTGGTCGACAGCAGCGCGGCGACCAGGGGCGGGCCGAAGATGCCGCCCACCTTGCTGCTGGCCGCCGCGAGTCCGCTGCCCGTGCCCCGCAGGGCCGTCGGGTACACCTCCGCCGTGTACGGCGACAGGATCGAGATCACGCCCCCGCTGGAGACCAGCAGGCCGACGATCAGCGCCGTCAGCACCGCCCGACTTCCGGCGCCCGGGTCCAGCACGGCAAAGGCCGCCAGCGTCGCGCCCGTCGCCAGGGCGTAGGCGATCATCGTGCGCTTGCTGCTCCACCGGCCGTAGAGGTAGGCCACCAGGGCCGTACCGGGGATGGACAGGAGCGAGGAGAAGAAGAGCAGGCGGCTCGCGTCCCCGGTCTCGATCCCCGCCTGGTGCATCACGGTCGGCAGGAACGTGATGAATCCCCAGTTGACGACGCCCCAGCCCAGCCCGTACAGGGACACCGTCACCGTCTGGCTGCGCAGGCCCCTCCGGAAGAGACGGCCCACCTCCGCATACCGGACGAGCGGCTGCCCACCCGTCACGGGGTCATCCGGGACCGGGCTGGCCGGCCGCTCTTCGACCCGGACTCCGAACCGGGCCATGACCGCACGGGCCTCCGCCAGGCGGCCGCACTGCAGCAGGAACCGCGGCGACTCGGGGATCCACCGGTTGAGCCAGAGCATCAGGAGCCCGGTCGGCAGGTTCAGGAACCACAGGACCCGCCAGCTGAAGTGGGGCTCGAGCAGCGCCGCCGCGCCGGCCGCCGCCAGGTAACCGCCGGCCGTGCCCATACCCCCGTGCAGGACGACCAGCCACCCGCGCTTGCCGGCCGGTACGCATTCGGCCATGAGGGCGTACACGATGGGCAGCATCCCGCCAGCGGCCGAGCCCATCAGGAAGCACATGAACACGTTCCAGCCGAAGGCCGGCATCGCCCCGCAGATCGCCGTGCCCACGAACAGGATCGAGGACAGCAAGATCGCAGCCCGCCGGCCGAGGCGGTCGGCCAGGACACCCCACAGGAGGGACCCGACCACGGTCCCGGTCAGCGCCGAGACCGGGAAGATCGAGACCTCCAGCGTGCCGAGGCCGTATTCGGCCTTCATGCCCGGCATCACGAAGCCGAGCGTGGCCGGCTTCATCACGTCGACGACCAGGGCGACGCCCAGGACGAAAAGCAGCCCCCAGTGGGCCGGCGTCAGGGACGCCTCGTCCATCGCCCGCAGGTGGTACCGCGCGGCTCCCGCCGCGCCGCCGACGAGCGCGGACCGCCGGGGCAGCAGCCCCCACCCGGCGAGCAGGGTGCCCCCGCAGATGAGCACCATCCCCACGCGCATCGGCAGCCCCATCGGCATGCCGGCCATCCGGTAGTGCATCGCCGCCGCCGCGGCGAAGTCCGGCAGGTGGAGGAGAACGCCGACGGCGACCATCCCCGTACCGGTCCAGAACGCCCAGGCGCGGTGGAAGGCCACACCCACGTGCCGCGACCGGGTCATGCTCCCAGCGTCTCCACCGCCCGGAATGCTACCCGACCGTCCTCGGCATCGGAACCGACTTCGTGCGCCCGGGTTCGCGTGACGACTCGTCCGGTCGCGCCGTCGCGTGCCTCGGGCTCCGGATCCCGCCTTCCCGGAGACCGCGGACCGTGCTCGATGTGTCGGCGGGAGACCGGCGAGGCGCCCGCTCGGCCGTCGCCCCGCTGGCGCCGCTCCCGGAGGAAACCGGCAAGAGCGAATCCGCGAGAGCGCGCGACTCACCCCGGGCCCGGGTGATCAGCCAGTCCTCGTCGTCGGCGCGGCTCAGGCGCCCGTCGTCGGGTGCCGCGCGCCAGTTCGGCGTCAGCGCAGGTAGCGGACGGCGAGGAAGCCCGCGACGCCGAGGACGAGCAGCGCCCAGGTAAAAAGGTCGAAGTAGCGGTCGATGAGGTGGCGGACGCGGGCGCCGAAGACGTAGATGACGGCTCCGACCAGGAAGAAGCGTGCAGAGCGGCCGAGCACCGAGGCCGCCACCAGGGTCGCCAGGCTGACGTCGAGGACTCCGGCCGCCACCGTGAAGACCTTGTAGGGGATCGGCGTGAAGGCCGCGGTGAGGATGGCGACGAACGCGTTGGCCTGGTAGAGG
>DATLZL010000017.1:0-6104 GCA_035574035.1 Binatia bacterium
AGCGCAGGCGCCGAGCACGGCCGCCGCCAGTGCGGCCGCGATTCCGAGCCGGGCGGCCCTCACGGGGGACGGCGCCCGCCGCTACGCCGCGCGCTCGCGCGCGGGAACCTCTTCGCGGCGAGCCTCGGCCTTGGTGATCTCGCTGTCGATCTCGGCGCCGACCAGGAGGATGAGGCTGGTCACGTAGAGCCACATCATCAGCAGGATCATGGCACCGATCGAGCCGTATGTCTTGTTCAGCGAGCCGAACCAGCCGACGTAGAGCCGCAGCAGGTAGGATCCTCCGATCCAGCCGGCCAGCGCGAACACCGACCCGGGGGTGATCCAGTGCCAGCGGCGGCCGGCAGCGGGGGCGAGGTAGTAGACGAGGGTGATGCCGGCCAGCGTCGCGCCGACCGCGATGGGCCAGGTAGCCAGGCTCCAGAGCCAATCCACGGTGGCCGCCATCCCGAGCCGCGTGCCGAGCGCCGACGCCAGTGGCTTGCCGAAGACGACCAGGATCAGCGTCAGCAGGATCAGCGCCGAGAACCCGACCGTGAGTGCGATCGCAATGAGCCGACGGTGCCACCAGCTGCGGCGATCCTCGACCTCGTAGGCCACGTTGAGGGCGCTCATCACGGAGACCATGCCGCTGGAGGCCGACCACAGCGCCCCCAGCACGCCGATCGACAGCAACCCCGCAGTGGCGCCTTGCCGCACCTCGGCCAGGATCCGGCTGACGAGGAGGATGGAGTCGCCGGGCATGACGCGGGCCAGGTAGGCGAGCATCGTCTCCATCAGGTACGGGGTCTGAAGGAGTCCGAACAGGGCCGTCAGGAAGAGCAGCCCCGGGAACATGGCCAGGACGAAGAAGAAGGACAGGGCGGCCGCACGGTCCAGCAGCTCGTCCTCCCAGAAGTCGTCCCACACGCGCACGGCGAGTCCGCGGATGCCGAGGCCGCCCAGCCGCCAGAGCCACCTCGTGCGGCGGGCGGCCTGGTCCTGGTCCATGCGGCGGACGACGCGCGTCTCCGGCCGGCCCTGCGCCACGTCCACGACGAGAGCGGGGAGCAAGCGCCGCGCCAGCGACTTCGTCCGCCCCCGGGACGGACGCCCCCGGGATGGAGGCCGCCCGGCCGCCCGGTGCGTGCGTGCGGCCGGCGGCTCGGCGCGGACGGGCTCAGCGCGGCCGCCGGCGGCGGAAGCGGCGGCGGATCTCGATCCGCCGCTCCCGGAATTGGAGGATGAGCACACCGCTGACCGCCACCGGCGCCCAGAACGACACCAGACGGAACAGCAGGGCCCCGGCCACGGCCTGCGGGGTCTCCAGGCCGTGGCGGGCGAAGAACGCGCTCATCACGACCTCGAAGGAACCGCCGCCGGCCGGGGCGTTGATGAAGGCGCCGGCGGCCAGCGTGACGACGAAGCCCAGCAGGACCAGCGCCGGCCGGAGGATCAGATCCAGGGACACGAAGGTGAGGTAGAGCGCCCCGGCGTCGGCGGCGACCGCCAGGTACTGGAGCCCGATCATCTTCAGGAACGCCGCCGGCCGGCGGCCGATCACCTCCTTGCCCTTGTAGTACTCCTCGAGGAAGGTCCGGACCGGCGCCTCCGGCCAGTCGCGCCCGAGCCAGTCGGCGAGGCGGCGGTGGAGGGCCAGCACGCGCGGGACCAGTCGCTCCGGGCGCCGCTGCAGCCAGTAGACCCAGATGGCCAGCATCAGCAGCAGGGCGCCCGGACCGAAGCCGGTGAGGAGCCACAGGTCCCCGAGCAGGCCGCTGACCGCCAGGTAGACGAGGGCCGCGATGACCAGGGTGGCGGCGGCGAAGGCGTACGACAGGGTGTCGATCAGCGCGATGAGGGGAGCCTGGCCCATCGAGACGCCGCGCTTGTGCAGCGCCCAGGTCAGGAAGGCGTACGACGAGGCCCCCCCGGTGGGCACCAGCTGGTTGGCCGCGCTGGCGATGATGGCCGCCTGCCACAGGAACGTCCACGGCACCGTGTAGTCGAGCAGCTGCAGCGGGATCCCGTAGACGCGGGCCCGGCAGAGGTAGACGAGGGCCACGGAGGCCACGGCCAGCAGCAGCCAGAGCGGGTGGGCGTCGGTCATCAGCTCGGTGGACCGCGCGACAGCGTCCCGGTGGCGCCAGGCGATCCAGCCAACCACGGCGAACACCAGGGCCCACACCGCCCAGCGCCCGAGAGATCTCACGGCCCCCTACGATACCGGTCTCGAGCCCGGCGGTAGAATCGAAACCGTCGGCAGGAGGTGGTCGCATGCTCAACGCGCTCGTCAACGTCCCCGCTCCGCGCAACGAGCCCGTGCTCTCCTATGCACCCGGCACGCCGGAGCGCGCCGTGCTCCGGCGCCAGCTGGCGAGGATGGCCGGCGAGGTCGTCGAGATCACGCCGGTCATCGGCGGGCGGCGCGTGGCCACCGGCCGGGTGGCCGAGGCCGTCATGCCCCACGATCACGGTCACGTCCTGGCCCGCTGGCACCGGGCCGGCGCCGCCGAGGTCGAGCAGGCCATCGAGGCCGCGCGGCGCGCTCACCGGGAGTGGTCGCGGATGCCGTGGGAGGCGCGGGCGGCGATCTTCC
Source organism: Binatia bacterium (assembly GCA_035574035.1). Taxonomy (GTDB): domain Bacteria; phylum Methylomirabilota; class Methylomirabilia; order Rokubacteriales; family CSP1-6; genus DATLZL01. The sequence goes on from DATLZL010000017.1 coordinate 2,579, forward strand.
TGAAGGCCGCCGACCTGCTGGCCGGTCCCTGGCGCCCCGTCCTCAACGCGGCCACCATGCTCGGCCAGTCCAAGACCGTCCATCAGGCCGAGATCGACGCTGCCTGCGAGCTGGTGGACTTCTGGCGGTTCAACGTCCACTTCGCCGAACAGATCTACCGCCAGCAGCCGCTGTCGGCGCCGGGCACCTGGAACGTGATGGACTACCGGCCGCTCGAAGGGTTCGTCTTCGCCGTGACGCCCTTCAACTTCACCTCGATCGGCGGCAACCTGCCCACGGCGCCGGCCATCCTCGGCAACACCGTGGTGTGGAAGCCCGCCTCCACCGCCGTCTACTCGGCGCACTTCATCCTGCAGATCCTCGAGGCGGCCGGGCTGCCGCCGGGGGTGATCAACCTGGTCCCCGGCAGCGGGGCCGAGGTCGGCGACCCGGCGCTGGCGTCGCCCGACCTGGCCGGCATCCACTTCACCGGCTCCACCGAGGTCTTCCAGATGATGTGGGCCGCCGTCGGGCGCAACCTCCGCCGCTACCGGCACTACCCGCGCCTGGTCGGCGAGACCGGCGGCAAGGACTTCGTCTTCGCCCACCCGAGCGCGGAGGTGCCGGCGCTGGTCACCGCGCTGACGCGCGGGGCCTTCGAGTATCAGGGGCAGAAGTGCTCGGCCGCCTCGCGGGCCTTCATCCCGCGCTCGCTCTGGCCCGACGTCGAGGCCGGCCTGCGGCGCCAGATCGCCGCCATCCGCGTGGGGGACCCGGCGGACTTCACCACGTTCATGGGCGCCGTCATCGACGCCGCCGCGTTCAAGAACATCCGCGGCTACCTGGACTGGGCGCGCTCGTCGCCCGACGTCGAGATCCTCGTCGGCGGCGGCAGCGACGACAGCCGCGGCTGGTTCATCGAGCCGACCATCCTCCTGGCCCGCCGCCCGGACGTTCGGGTGATGCGCGAGGAGATCTTCGGGCCCGTGCTGACCGTGTACGTCTACGACGACGCCGCCCTCGACGAGACGCTCGAGCTCTGCGACCGCGGCACGCCCTACGCCCTGACCGGGTCCGTCTTCGCCCGCGACCGGGCGGCGATCGTGCACATGACGCGGGCGCTCACCCACGCGGCGGGCAACTTCTACGTCAACGACAAGCCGACCGGGGCCGTGGTCGGGCAGCAGCCGTTCGGGGGCGCCCGCGCCTCGGGGACCAACGACAAGGCCGGCAGCGTCCTGAACCTGCTGCGCTGGGTGAGCCCGCGGGCGATCAAGGAGACGTTCGTTCCCCCGGAGGACTTCACCTACCCCTCGATGCAGCCGGGCGATTGATCCCGCCCCCGGCGGCGGCGACCCGCCCCACGCCGGTCCTGCTGCTGACCGGGCGCCCCGGCGTCGGCAAGACGACCGTGCTGCGGGCCGTGGCCGGGCGCCTGAGCGGCCGCCGGCTGGTCGGCTTCTACACGGAGGAGATCCGCGCCGGCGGCCGGCGGCTGGGCTTTCGCGCGGTGCCGTTCGCCGGCCCCCCGCGCGACATGGCCCGCGTCGACTTCCCGGGGCCGGCGCGGGTGAGCCGCTACGGGGTCGACCTCAGCGTCATCGAAGCGCTGGTCCGCGACGCGCTCGACCTCTCTCGCCCGGCCGACCTCTGCCTCATCGACGAGATCGGCAAGATGGAGTGCCTGTCGCCGGCGTTCGTCGCCGCCGTGCGCGCCTGGCTCGACGGCGGCCGCCCGGTGATCGCCACCGTGGCCCGCACCGGCGGGGGCCTGATCGCCGAGGTCAAGGCCCGGCCCGGCACCGTGCTGTGGGAGGTGACTCGCGCCAACCGCGACGCGCTGCCCGAGCGCGTGCTGGCCTGGCTCGAGCAGCCCGAGGCCGGGCGCGGCCCCGGTCGGTGACCTGGGGTACGCTGGTGAGCCGTGCAGCCCATCACGCCGGCGCTGGTCGACGAGGTCTGGGCCGACATCACCCGCTACGCGCCCGAGCGGGTGCAGGCCGAGGCGCGTGAGTTCCTGGACCGCCAGCCCCACGCCGCCGCCTTCGCCCGTCACCTCACGGGCGAGGCGGAGCCGGCCGTGCAGCAGGCGGCGTTCGGCCTCGCCTTCCTGCTGTTCAAGGTGCTCGAGCGCAGCCTGGGGCGGCCCTTCCCCCGCCTGGCCGAGGAGCGCATCGCGCAGGCCTGGGAGGCCAACCTGCACTGGCTGGCGCACACCGAGGCCGGCCCCCAGAGCCTGCTCGACACGCTGGGGGCCGCCGCCCATCCCAGCCTCACCGCGTATATCCTGGAAGTGTTCTACGGCGCCGAGGCGGCGGCCTGCGACGCCGCCGTGCGGGCCCGGCTGTTCCTGCTGCTCAAGACGCTGACCGAGGCGCTCGACATCGCCGCGGTCGAGGAGAGCGCGCCATGACGGTTCCGGTGACGGTCTACAGCAACGTCGGGTGAACGGCCTGCCACCGCGCGATGGAGTTTCTATCGCAACGCGGCATCGCCTTCACCGAGCGCAACCTGGCCCGGGTTCCGGAGGCCCGCCAGGAACTGATCCAGATGGGGTTGATGTCGCTGCCGGTCATCGTCATCGGGGACCGGAAGCTGACCGGGTTCAACCCCGCCCAGCTCGAGGACGCACTGCGCGCGGCCGGGTTGCTGTGATTCCCTGAACTCCCGCTGGGCGGCGCTCGCGCTCGTCACCGCGGCCTACGCGCTGAGCGCGCTGGCCGTGCTGGCGCCGGCGCCGCTGGCGCCGTTCCTGCTGGACGCCCTCGGGCTCTCCCGCGCCCAGGCCGGCCTGTTCCTGCCCGCCCTCTACCTGGGCGGGGTGTTGATGGCCGTGCCGGCGGGCTGGCTCACCGACCGCCTCGGCGTCCGGCGCACGCTCGCCCTCGGCCAGGCCCTGACCGGCGCCGCAGTGACACTGGCTGCGGCCGGCGCCTCGCTGCCGGGCATCCTGGCCTGTCTCACGGTGGCCGGGTTCGGCTTCAGCGTCGCCAATCCCGCCACCGGCCGCGCGGTCATGGAGTGGTTCCCGCCGCGCCAGCGCGGGCTCGCCATGGGGATCAAGCAGACCGGGCTCACGCTGGGCGGGGTCCTCGGGGCGCTCGCGCTCCCGCCCATCGCGCTGGCCTTCGGCTGGCGCGCCGCCTTCGCCACCGCCGGCGTGCTGACGGTGGTGTCCTCTCTCCTGGTCACGCTGCTCTACCGACGCCCGCCCGTTTCCCTGGTCGAGCCGGCGGCGGCGCGGCCGCCGCTTTCGGAAGTCGGCGAGGTGCTGCGGCGGCCGGGTGTCGCCGTCGTCTTCGTCTGCGGATTCCTGTTCTCCCTCGCCCAGGCCTCGATCCTCGCTTACCTGGCGCTCTATGCGCGCGAGACCTATGCCGTCTCGGCCGTCACCGCCGGCCGGCTGCTGGCGCTGGCGCAGGTCGGCGGCACGCTGGCTCGCCTGGGTGGAGGCTGGGCCAGCGACCGGTTCTTCGGCGGCCGGCGCCGCCCCGGGATCGTGGCCACCGGGATCACGGCGGCGCTCGCCTTCACCGCGCTCGCCCTC
>DATLZL010000018.1:0-8005 GCA_035574035.1 Binatia bacterium
TGGCGCTGGTCAAGCACCTGGTGGAGTTGCACGGCGGCACGGTCACCGCCGAGAGCCCGGGGCCCGGGCAGGGCGCCACCTTTACCGTGACGCTGCCGGTGGCGGCGCCGGCCGGCGCGCCGGGGCTGGAGCCCGCTCCGCGCCGGGCTCTCGAGAGCGCGCCCAGCGTCATCCTCGACGGGCTGCGAGTGCTCTTGGTGGACGACCACGCCGAGACGCTCGACCTCTTCGCCTCCTGGCTTGCCCGGCGCGGCGCCGAGGTGCGGACGGCCGGCGACGCCGCCGAGGCCCTGGCCGTCTTCTCGACCTGGCGGCCCGACGTCCTCGTCTCCGACCTGGCCATGCCGGGCGAGGACGGCTGCTCGCTGATCCGCAAGGTGCGCAGCCTGCCGGCGGCGGAGGGGGGCCGGGTGCCGGCGATCGCGGTGACCGCCCACGGCGGGCCGGACGACCGCTGGCAGGCGCTGGCTTCAGGCTTCCAGGCCCATCTCGCCAAGCCGGTCGACCCGACCGAGCTGGCGCTGGTCATAGCCGGCCTGACCGGCCGGTCCGGCGCGGAGCCGTGACGCCCGGCATCGGGTGAACGGTCGGCATCGGCTGCGCGCCCGGCGTCCGCTCCAAGCATCCGACGTCTGCTCTCTCACTGACGTCTGCTATACCAATAAGGTGGCGATCGGCCATCGCGGCCAGGGTGGCGGTCGGCCACCCCGGCGACCGTCGGAGGTCGCGCGAGCATCGTTCCGCGCCGACGACCGGCCGCGAGCCGCGCCGGGAGGACTTCGCCGTGAAATGCCCGTACTGCAAGAACCAGATGATCGAGATCGTGCTCGGCTGGCAGTGCCCGGTCTGCCACGCGACGCTGGGCCGGGAACGGGCGCTGAGCCGCTAGCTGCACCGTCCGGGAAAAGCCCATGCGAATCGCCCAGGTCGCTCCCCTCCATGAACGGGTCCCGCCCCGGCTGTACGGGGGCACCGAGCGCGTCGTCGCCTACCTCACCGACGAGCTGGTGCGCCGCGGGCACGAGGTGACGCTCTTCGCCAGCGGGGACTCCGAGACCAGGGCTCGGCTGGTGGCGCCGGTGCCGCGGGCCCTGCGGCTCGACCCCGCCGCTACCGACTCGCTCAGCCCGCACGTGCTGGAGCTCGGACAGGTCTTCGAGCGCGCGGGCGACTTCGACCTGATCCACTGTCACGTCGACTACCTGGCGTTTCCGTTCGCCCGGCTCGTCCGCACCCCGACCCTGCACACGATGCACGGCCGCCTGGATCTGCCCTACCTGGCGCCGCTGTTCCGCCACTTCCGGGACCTGCCGCTGGTCTCCATCAGCCACGCCCAGCGGCGCCCGGTGCAGCACCTCGGGCTGACCTGGGCCGGGACGGTCTACCACGGGCTGCCGCTCGCGGACTACCCCTACTCGCCGGCCGGCGGCCGGTACCTGGCCTTCCTCGGCCGCATCTCGCCCGAGAAGCGGGTGGACCTCGCCATCGCCGTGGCCCGCCGGGTGGGGTTGCCGCTCAAGATCGCGGCCAAGGTGGACCCGGCCGACCGCGGGTACTTCGAGCGAGAGATCCGGCCGCTGCTCGACGATCCGCTAGTCGAGTACGTGGGCGAGATCGGGGAGGCCGACAAGCCCGCCTTCCTCGGCGGCGCGCTGGCGCTGCTGTTCCCCATCGACTGGCCCGAGCCCTTCGGGCTGGTCATGATCGAGGCCATGGCGTGCGGCACGCCGGTGGTGGCCCGCGGCTGCGGCTCGGTGCCCGAGGTGGTGGTGTCGGGGCGGACGGGCTACGTCGTGGACACGCTCGACGAGCTGGCGGACGCCGTCAAGCGCGTGGACAACCTCGACCGCGCCGCCTGTCGCCGCCACGTCGAGGAGCACTTCACGGTGGAGCGGATGGCCGACGACTACGAGGCCATCTACCGCCGCCTGCTCGGTGGAGACGCGTCCGGAAACGGTCCGGCCTGACGACGAGCTCGTCGTCGGCGACCGCTACTACATCCTCGCCTCCAGCGTCGCCGCCGACCTGCCGCGGCTCGTCCTCAAGCACGACGACGCGTTCCTCGTGGCCGACCGCCGCGGTGACTTCCCGCTGCTGCCGGGGACCGAGTTCGGCTTCTATGCCGACGGCACCCGGTTCCTGCACCAGCTGGAGCTCCGCGTCCACGGCCGACGGCCCCTGCTGCTGAACGCGGCCGTCTCCGACGACGGGCTGGAGGCGGCGATCGACCTCACCAACCCCGACATCGTCGGCGAGGAGCGCATCGTCATTCCCGGTCAACCTCGCCGCCCGGTCGTCCCCGGCCGCGTGTTCCGGATCCGCCGGCTGCTGACGATCTACCGGCGACAGCTCTACCAGACGCTGAGCATCGAGTGCTTCGCCCGCGAGCCCCACGCCCTGGAGGTCGGCTGGCGCTTCGGCGCGGACTTCGCCGACGTGTTCGAGGTCCGGGGCTACGCCCGGCGCCAACGGGGGCTCGACCTGCCCGCCCAGGCCGACGCGGCCTCGGTCGTGCTGCGCTACCGGGGGCTGGACGAGGTGACCCGGACGGCCCACCTCCTGTTCGACCCGGCCCCGGCCCGCCTGGACCCGGAGCAGGCCGTCTACGTCGCCCGGCTCGCCCCCGGCGAGCGGCTGGAGCTGGCGCTGACCATCACGGCTGCCGTCGGCGAGGTCGACCCGGTCCGCCCCACCCCCCGGCCGGCGGCCCTGGCCGAGCGGCGCCGGGCCATCGAGCGCCTGCGCACCGAAGCCGCCCAGGTCGGGACCGACCACCGGATGTTCGACGCCTGGCTCGAGCGCGGCCGGGCCGACCTCCACCTGCTCCTCACCGAGACCCCCGACGGGCCCGTCCCCGACGCCGGCATCCCGTGGTACGTCGCCCCATTCGGTCGCGACAGCCTGCTGACCGCGCTGCAGGTGTTGCCGTTCGAGCCGGAGATCGCGCGGGGCACGCTCCGCTTCCTGGCCCGCCACCAGGCGACCGGCGAGGATCCGTTCACCGACGCCGAGCCGGGCAAGATCTTGCACGAGTACCGCCGCGGCGAGCTGGCCGCCTGCCGGGAGATCCCCTTCATTCCCTACTACGGCAGCGTGGACGCCACCCCGCTGTTCCTGGTCCTGCTCGGCGACTACCTGCGCTGGACGGGCGACCTCGACCTGGCCCGCGAGCTGTGGCCGGCCGCCGAGCGGGCGCTCGGCTGGATGGAACACTCGCCCCTGCACACCGACGGCTGGCTGCGCTACCAGCGACAGTCGCGCATCGGGCTCGAGCACCAGGGCTGGAAGGACTCGTCCGACGCCATCATGCACGCCACCGGCGAGCCGGCCAAGCCGCCGGTCGCGGTGGTCGAGGCCCAGGGCTACCAGTTCGCCGCGCTGCTCCGGGCGGCGTGGATCGCCGACCGGCTCGGGCACCGTGCCATCGCCCGCCGCTGTCGCGCGCGGGCCGCCCGACTGCAGAAGCGTTTCGAAACTGCGTTCTGGATGCCGGAGGAAAACTTCTACGCGCTGGCCCTGGACGGTCAGGACGTGCCCTGCCGGGTGATCAGCTCCAACCCCGGGCACTGCCTCTGGGCGGGGATCGTGAGCCCGGCCCGGGCCGAGGCGGTGGCCGGACGCCTGCTGGCCGACGACATGTTCACCGGGTGGGGCCTGCGCACGCTGTCGGCGCGCGAGCGGCTCTACAACCCGATGAGCTACCACAACGGGTCGGTGTGGCCGCATGACACCGCCCTGGCCGCCGTCGGGCTCGCCCGCTATGGGCTCATCGAGCCGTTCATGACGCTCACCACGGCCCTCTTCCAGGCCGTGCACCACGTCGAGGGGGCGCGGCTGCCCGAGCTGTTCTGCGGCTTTCCACGGGCGGCCGGCCACGGGCCCACGCGCTACCCGGTGGCCTGCTCGCCGCAGGCCTGGGCGGCCGGCGTCGTCTTCCACCTGGTGAGCGCCATGCTGGGGTTCGACGCCGACGCCACCGTGAACCGGCTGACGCTGCACCGGCCTCGGCTGCCCGCGTGGCTGGGTTGGCTGGAGGTCCGCGGCCTGCGGCTGGCGAAGTCCCGCGTCGACCTGCGCGTGACGCGCGGCCGGGACGGCGCGGCGGTGGAGCTCCTGGCGCGGACGGGCGACGCCGAGATCGTCGTCCGGCGCTGACGGCCCCGGCGAGCCTCCTCCGCTCCGTCCGGCGATGTTGGCGACGGCCCGCGATGTTTTCGTTTTAGTATCGCGACATGACCGTGAGGGTCGCGCCATGACCGTGCTCGGGCGGCTTGCCGGCCGCGAGCGGCGATGAGCCGGCACGCCGACCTTCCCTGGGTCACGCTCGAGACCCGCCCCGTCTACCGCAACCGCTGGATCTCGGTGCGCGAGGACCTGGTGCGAATGCCCGACGGCCGCACCACCGTCTATGGCGTCGTCAGCTGTGCCGGGGCGGTCGGTGTGCTGCCGTTCGTGGACTCCGAGACCGTGCTCATGGTGCGCCAGTACCGCTACGTCGCCCGGCGGGTGACCTGGGAGATGCCGACCGGAGGCGTGCATCCCGGGGAGTCGCTCGCCGAGGCCGCCCAGCGCGAGCTGGCCGAGGAGACCGGTCACCGGGCCGGCCGCCTCGTGCACGTGAGCACCTTCCACACCAGCAAGAGCGTCGTCGACGAGACGGCGCACCTGTTCCTGGGCTACGACCTCACCCCGGCTGAGGTCGCCCCCGACGCGACCGAGTTCATCGAGGTGAGGCCGTTGCCCTTCGCCGAAGTGCTGGGCATGGTGGAGCGCGGCGAGATCGTGGACAGCATGACGATCATCGCCGTGCTGCTCGCCGCCCGGTCGCGCGGCGCCTGCTGACCGCGCGGCGCCGGATCGCTCAGGCCGCCAGGCGAGCGCGCACGCTGCGCACGATCAGCTCGGCCAGCTCCCGGGGGTCGAGCGCTTCCGGGTCGAGCTCGTCGGGGCCGGCCAGGGCGTTGGCGCGGACGATCGCCCGCAGCTGGGCGGCGCTCAGCGCGGCCAGCCGCTCGCGCAGGAGCGTCTCGCCCTCCCGGTAGATGCGGAACGGGTCGAGGACGGCGTCCTCCGGGCCGACCATGGGCTCGGACGGCGCCCGGGACGCCGACGGTGCCCGGGTGGCCGGCGACGGAGCCGGCGCATCGTAGGTCGGACGCTCGGACAGCCGATCGGCGCCCCCGGTCTCGGCCTCGAGCTCGTCCAGCGCGGCCTCGATCGCGCGCTCGAGCGCGCCCTCCAGGTACACCGCCGTGAGGCCGCCGGCCCAGTACTGCAGGTCCGAGAGCTTCGGCTGAGTCGTCTCGCGCGGGGTCCGGAGGACGGGCAGGCCGCCCCCGGCCGGTTCGAACTCGATCCAGCCCTCCCAGAGTCCGTCGTCCGGGCGCCGCCGCCCGCAGATACGGGGCCGGTAAACCGTACCCTCAGCGGTGACCAGGGGCGGGAGCGAGCGGATGACGATGGCCATCGTGAACCTCTGTAGCAAATCCCTTAGCAGCAAGTCCCTTGCCAGGAACAGCTGACGGGCGTTCACCGCCGGGGACTCAATCGCTCCGGGGACCGGAATGCTTCGTCTGCTCAACACCGGGCGGACACCGTGGAGCGGCGGTTCAGGGATCGACGCGCGGCGGGGCGCGTGCTGGTCGCCCGGCTGCAAACCTGCGCCGACTACCCGACGTGCTCGTGCTGGGATTGCCGCGCGGCGGCGTGCCGGTGGCGTTCGAGTTCGCCCGGCGGCTCTGGAGGTCTTCGTGGTCGCAAGCTCGGCGTGCCCGGCCTGGGGGAGGAGCGGGCCCTCGGCCCGCCCCTCGCCCGGCCGGCGTCAGGCCGCCGCCTGGATCTCGATCTTCTTGCCGGCGGCCTGCGCCGCCTTGGGGATCCGGACCTCGAGCGTGCCGTTCTTGAACTTCGCCTGGATCCGGTCGGGGTCGATGCCCTGAGGAAGGGTGATGCTCCGGGAGAAGCTGCCCATCCATCGCTCGCAGCAGTAATAATCCTCCTCGCGCGCCTCCCGCTCCTCCTTCCGCTCCCCGCGGATCGTCAACACGCCGTTCTCGACGTGGACCTCGATGTCCTTTTGCTCCAGGCCGGGAAGATCGGCCTTGAGCACGATCTCCTTCTCGCGGTCCACCATGTCGATGGCCGGCGCCCAGCCGCGGGCCGTCCCCACCGCGCGCAGGCCGGGCCAGTCCTCGAACATCCGGGTCATCATGTCCTCGACCGCCCGGAAGGGGTCGAGGAGGGGCCGCCGCGCGAGACCGGGTCGGGATCGCCAGAGCTCCAAAGCCATGAGCGCACCTCCTGCGAGTTTTGGCTGCGTGGCGGGGCTGCAGGCGCGGTGCCAGCGACCATCGGCGGCGGCAGTCTCAACCCCCGGCGGGTCGGCCCGGAGTCGGGTGTCGGGCTCGAAAGGAGGAACCGGGTCAGGGCCGCTCGTAAGATTCGCGCCGCGCCGCCGCCGAGAGCCTGATCAGGTAGCGCTCGGGCGCTTCCCACAGGCGGCGGCGCAGATCGGCGAGGCTCTCGGTGCCGCCGTAGCTCACCGCCGAGCAGAGATGCCGCAGCATGTCCTGGATGATCGGGCGGACCGAGCCGCGGGCCGGCACCGAGACCTCCAGGCCCTCGGCCCCCAGCGCGTCCAAGTCGGCCTCGGCCATGTCCTCGAGGTCGAGGCGGTCACGGATCGCTCCGATCGAAGCCATCCCCCGCAGGACCTTGAACGGCACCTGGACCGTACGCGCCGCGTCGGGCAGCAGCACCGGCTTCTGGACCACCTCGCCGGGGGTCTCCTGCGTCCCGGCGAAGGCGCTGCCGAGCATCGCCGTGTCGCCCCCGAAGAGCAGCGCCAGGACCAGGGCCCCGTCCCGCCGGATCCCGCCGTCGGCGATGATCGGCACCTCGTCGCCGACGGCCTGCCGGCATTCCACCAGCGCCTGGGCCTGGGGCACGCCGAAGCTCGTCGTGATGCGGGTCGTGCAGCCGCCGCCGGGGCCGATGCCGACCTTGATCCCGTTGACGCCCCGCTCGACCAGGAACCGGGCGCCCTCGGCGGTGGCGACGTTGCCCGCGATCACCTCGAAGTCGCCGAAGCGCTTGCGGAACTCGGTGAGCGCCCGGTCCATCACGACCGAGTGGGCGTGGGCGATGTCGATCACGATGACGTCGACCCCGGCCCGGATTAGCTCCGCCGCCCGCTCCAGGTAGTCCCCGCGGGCGCCGATGGCGGCGCCGACCCGGAGGCGCCCCTGCTCGTCCCGGGTGGCGAAGGGCTGCCGCGCGTGGGTGAGGATGTCCTTGGCGGTGACGAGGCCGACCAGGACGCCGTGGCGGTCGACGAGCGGCAGCTTCTTGACCTTGCGCTCGGCCATGACCCGTGCCGCCTCGGCGATGCCGATCGGCCCCTCGTGGACGACGAGCCGCTCGCGCGGCGTCATGCGGGCGGCGACACGGCCGTTCGAGACGAACCGGAGGTCGCGCTCGGTGAGGATGCCCTGCACGCGGCGCTCGGCGTCCACCACGACCAGCGTCCCGGTGCCGGTGCGGCGCATCAGGGCCGCGGCCTGCTCCAGGGTAGCGTCCGGCGCGATCGTGTAGGGGTCGGCGATGACGGCGTGCTGGCGGCGCTTGACGGCCTGGACCTCCCGCACCTGGGCCTCGATCTGCCCCGGCCGGAAGCCGCGGTCGATGATGCCGATGCCGCCTTCCTCGGCCACCGCGATGGCCATGGCCGCCCGGGTGACGGTGTCCATGTTGGCGGAGACGATCGGGCGGCTGAGGGTGATGCGGGTGGAGAGCCGGCCACGGAGGTCGATTCGGGCCGGGTCGCGCCGCTCCAGCACGCTCCATTGCGGGGCCAGCAGGAAGTCGTCGAACGTCGCCCCCTGGACCAGCGCCCGCAGCGCCTCGCCCCGGTTCACCGGCGGGAGCCGGCCGAGGACCGGCCGGGCATGCTACGCCGCCCGGGAGGCGGTCGCGATCCCGGCGATGACGGGATTCGCCACCCGGA
>DATLZL010000019.1:0-7385 GCA_035574035.1 Binatia bacterium
GGCGTGACCGCCCCCGGGCGCCCGCGCGTCGCCGGGGCGCCGATCCGGGCGGCGGGCCCGGCCGCGGGCCCCGCCCGAAAGCCGGGCACCCGGGTGCGCTTGCTCGTTCCGTAGGCAGCCCCGTCCGCCCACCGCCTCACCGACATCCCGTCTTTTGCGCCCTTCGGCCGCAGCCGGGCCCGGCACGGGCGTTGCTCCGGCCGGGCCCGGAGGGCGCCATGAAGAAGATCGAGGCGATCATCAAGCCGTTCAAGCTCGACGACGTCAAGGAGGCCCTGACCGGCATCGGCGTCATCGGCATGACCGTCTCCGAGGTGCGCGGATTCGGCCGGCAGAAGGGCCACACCGAGCTCTACCGCGGCGGCGAGTACACGGTGGACTTCCTGCCCAAGATCAAGGTGGAGGTGGTCGTGCCCGATCACCTGGCCGAGAAGGTGGCCGACGTGGTGGCCGGGGCGGCCAAGACGGGCCACATCGGCGACGGCAAGATCTTCATCTCGCACGTCGAGACCGCGATCCGGATCCGCACGGGTGAGCGGGACCAATCGGCGCTGTAGAAGGAGGCTCCACGTGAAGCGAACCGCTTTGCTGCTCGCATTGCTCCTCGTGCTGGCCGGTGTCGGAGTGGCCGCCGCCCAGTCCGCCCCCGGCGCGATCGCGCCGGCGCCGCCGGCGGCCGAGCCGGCCAAGCCGGCGCCGGCCACGATCGACAAGGGCGACACGGCGTGGATGCTCACCTCGTCGGCCCTGGTCCTGCTGATGACCGCGCCCGGGCTGGCCCTGTTCTACGCCGGCATGGTCCGCAGAAGAACGCGCTCGCCACCCTGATGCACTCGTTCATCATCATGGCCGTCATCTCCGTGCAGTGGGTGCTGTGGGGCTACAGCCTCGCCTTCGGCCCCGACAAGGGCGGGATCATCGGCGGGCTGGAGTGGGTCGGGCTCCCGGGCGTGGGGGGCGAGCCCTACGAGGCCTACGCCAAGACCATCCCCCACACCGTGTTCATGCTGTTCCAGATGATGTTCGCCATCATCACGCCGGCCCTGATCACCGGCGCCTTCGCCGAGCGCAAGAAGTTCTCCGCCTTCCTCCTGTTCACCGTGCTGTGGGCGACGCTGGTCTACGACCCGCTGGCCCACTGGGTGTGGGGCGACGGGGGGTGGCTGAAGAAGCTCGGCGCCCTGGACTTCGCCGGCGGGACCGTCGTCCACATCTCCTCCGGCGTGTCGGCCCTGGTGTGCGCCCTGCTCATCGGGCGCCGCCGCGGCTACGGCCACCAGCCGATGCAGCCCCACAACCTGCCGCTGACGGTGGTGGGTGCGGGCCTGCTGTGGTTCGGCTGGTTCGGGTTCAACGCCGGCAGCGCGCTGGAGGCCAACGCGCTGGCCGCCAGCGCCTTCCTGGCCACCAACACCGGCGCCGCCGCCGCCGCGCTGGGCTGGATGTTCACCGAGTGGGCGACGCGCGGCAAGCCCACCGTGCTCGGCGCCGCCTCCGGGGCGGTGGCGGGCCTGGTGGCCATCACGCCCGCCGCCGGGTTCGTGGGGCCGCTGGCCGCCATCTTCATCGGGGCGCTGGCCGGCGCCCTCTGCTACAGCGCCTGCAACCTCAAGTCGCGGCTGGGCTACGACGACTCGCTGGACGTGGTCGGCGTGCACGGGGTCGGCGGCACCTGGGGCGCCGTCGCCACCGGGCTGTTCGCCTCCAAGGCCGTCAACGAGGCGGGCGCCGACGGCCTCCTCTACGGCAACCCGGGTCAGCTCGGGGCGCAGGTGGTGGCCGTGCTGGCCACGGTGCTGCTGGCGGTGGTGATGACGACGATCATCCTCAAGGTGGTGGATGCCCTGGTCGGCCTGCGGGTGAGCGAGGAGGAGGAGGTCGCCGGACTCGACCTCTCCCAGCACTCGGAGACGGCCTACAGCCTGGGCGGCGGGACGTACGGCGAGTTCGCCGCGGGCGGTGCCTTCGCCGAGGCCCTGCGGGCCGCCGAGGCCAAGCCGCGGGTGGCGCACTGAGCGGCGCGCGCCTTGATTTCGCGTCGTCGGTTCTCGTAAGGTAGGCGGACCGCCGGGGCGCCCGGGCGCCCCGGCCCACCCACAACTCTCAACGACGAGAGGAGAAGGAGTTCGGCATGACCGCCAAGGACGTCCTCAAGCTGGCCAAGGAGAAAGGCGCCAAGATCGTCGATCTCCGCTTCATCGATGTCCCCGGCCTCTGGCAGCACTTCTCGATCCCGGTGAGCGAGCTGAGCGAGGAGCTGTTCGAGGAGGGCATCGGATTCGACGGCTCGTCGATCCGCGGCTTCCAGACCATCGACGAGTCCGACATGCTGCTCATCCCCGATCCCGCCACGGCCACCATGGATCCGTTCACGGCGGTGCCGACCCTGGTGCTCATCTGCAACGTCAAGGACCCGGTGACCGGCAAGCCGTATACCCGCGACCCGCGCTACATCGCCCAGAAGGCCGAGGCCTACCTCAAGAAGAGCGGGGTGGCCGACACCGTCTACATCGGGCCCGAGCTGGAGTTCTTCTTCTTCGACGAGATCCGCTTCGACCAGGGGTACAACTTCGGCTTCTACCACATCGATTCCGAGGCCGGCTTCTGGAACTCGGGCAAGGAAGGCACCCCCGACCGTCCGAACCTCGGCTACAAGCCGCGCTACAAGCAGGGCTACTTCCCCGTCCCGCCCATGGACAAGTTCCAGGACATCCGCTCGGACATGGTGCTGGCGCTGGAGAGCGTGGGGGTCAAGGTGGAGGTGCACCACCACGAGGTGGCCACCGCCGGCCAGACCGAAGTGGACATGCGGTACGACACGCTGACCAAGATGGCCGACAAGGTGATGTGGTACAAGTACTGCGCCAAGAACACGGCGCGGAAGTGGGGCAAGACGGCGACGTTCATGCCCAAGCCGATCTTCCAGGACAACGGCTCCGGCATGCACACGCACCAGTCGCTGTGGAAGAACGGCAAGAACCTCTTCTACGAGCGGGGCGGCTACGCCGACATCTCCAAGACCTGCCTGCACTACATCGGCGGCATCCTCAAGCACGCGCCGGCGCTCTGCGCGCTCATCGCCCCCACCACCAACTCCTACCGCCGGCTGGTGCCGGGCTACGAGGCGCCGATCAACCTCGTCTACAGCCAGCGCAACCGCTCGGCCTGCGTGCGGATCCCGATGTACTCCCGCTCCGAGAAGGCCAAGCGGATCGAGTTCCGCACGCCCGACCCGTCGTGCAACCCGTACCTGTCGTTCGCGGCGTGCCTGATGGCGGGACTGGACGGCGTCGCCAACAAAATCGACCCCGGCAAGCCCATCGACAAGGACCTCTACGAGCTGCCGCCGGCGGAGGCCAAGAAGGTCAAGCAGCTGCCGGGGTCGCTGGACGAGGTGCTCGACGCGCTGGAGAAGGACCACGAGTTCCTGCTGAAGGGCGACGTGTTCACCCCGGACATGATCGAGACCTGGATCGAGTACAAGCGCAAGAACGAGGTGGACGCCATCCGGCTGCGCCCGCACCCCTGGGAGTTCGCGCTGTACTTCGACATTTGACTTGACGGGGGGGCCTCGAACGGGCCCCCCATACCCCCCGACGCTCGGGGCGCCCCGGGAAACCCGGGGCGCCCCTCGTCCGCTCCCCCCGACACCCCCCACCGGTTCGGAAGAATGTCATCCTGCCGGTCCGGCTGCCGCCGATCCGAGCAGGACGCCGGGGCGTGCCGTGTTCGGCGGCAGCCCGATCGGGACAAGTGCGCGAGGGTGCTCGCCGGCCGTCTGGCATCGCGCTTGCCGCGCCCATCGGCGTGGCTCGGGCGTGGCGGTGGCACGTCGCTGTCGTGGACGACCACGAGCGGTCGCGGGCGGCACTCCGGACGGCGGTGCGCGCGGCCGGCGGCGAGGTCGTGGGCGAGGCCGCCCGGCGGGCGGACGCGATGTCGCTCGTCGAGCGGGTCCGTCCCGACGTCGCGGTCGTGGCCGTCGGCTTGCCCGACGGCGACGGCATCGGCGCCGCGGCGGAGATCACGGCGGCGGGCTATGCGGTCGTCCTGTTCACCAGCCACCGGGACGAGGCGCTGGTGGCGCGGGCCCGCCAGGCCGGCGTGATGGCCTGGCTCGGCAAGCCGCTGCGGGCGGCCGACGTGGCGCCCACCCTGGACCTGGCCGTGGCGCGGTTCGCCGAGGCGCGCGCGCTGCGCCGGCGCCTGGAGGAGCGCAAGGTCATCGAGCGGGCCAAGGGGACGCTGATGCGACGCTGGGGCCTCGACGAGGAGGAGGCGTTCCGTCGCCTCCGGCGGGCCGCCATGGACAGTCGTCGCCCGATAGTGGAGATCGCCCGCTCGCTGCTGCTCTCGGCATCGCTGGCGGACCAGTCACGGCCGCGGTGAAGCCGGCTGGGGGGCGGGGCGCCGGGGCCGAGTCGACCTTCGCTGGCTGGCACCGCGCCGGCCTTTCCGCTACACTGGCCCCGACATGTTCAGCCTGATCCCGCGCGAGGTGCGCTTCTACGACTACTTCGAGAAGCAGGCCGAGCACATCCTACGGGCGGCCGGACTGCTCCACGAACTGGTCCACCACTTCGCCGACGCCCGGGCCAAGCTGCACGCCATCAAGGAGATCGAGCACGAGGGGGACCAGATCACCCACGAGGTCGTGCGCCGCCTGAACACGACGTTCATCACCCCGCTCGACCGCGAGGACATCCACTCGCTGGCCAGCCGGCTGGACGACGTGCTCGACTACATCGAGGCCGCCGCCGAGCGCCTGGTGGTCTACCGCATCAAGGAGCCGACCTCGGCCAGCCGGGCCATGGCCGACGTCATCGTGCGGATCTGCCAGGCCATGGACCGGGCCATCCGGTGCTTGCGCACGATGGACCCCGCCTTCCACCAGCACGCCGTCGAGGTGAACCGCCTGGAGAACAGCGCCGACAACCTGCTGCGCGACAGCCTGGCCGCCATGTTCGAGGAGATGGCCGATCCCATCGAGATCATCAAGTGGAAGGAGATCTACGAGACGATGGAGATCGTGACCGACCGCTGCGAGGACGTCGCCAACGTCATCGAGGGCATCATCCTGAAAATGGCCTGATGGAGGGCTCGGTCCTCCTCGTCCTCCTCCTGGTCCTGGCCGCCGAGTTCGTCAACGGCTGGACCGACGCCCCCAACTCCATCGCCACCGTGGTCTCCACCCGCGTGCTGTCGCCGTTCCAGGCCCTGGCCCTGGCCAGCATCCTCAACGTGCTGGGCGCCATGTCGGGCACGGCGGTGGCGGCCACCATCGGCAAGGGCATCGTGCGCCCGGAGGCGATCAGCGTGGCCACGGTGGGCGCGGCCATGGTGGCCATCGTGCTGTGGTCCACGCTGGCCTGGGCCTGGGGCTTACCGACGAGCGAGAGCCACGCCCTGATCGCCGGCCTGTCCGGGGCCGGGCTGGCCACGGCCGGGCCGGGCGTGCTGCTGTGGGAGGGCTGGAGCAAGGTGCTGATCGGGCTTCTGTTCTCCACCTTCCTCGGCTTCCTGGGCGGCCTCGGCCTCACGGTGGCGATCTACTGGACCTTCCGCCACTGGAAGCCGGGCACGGTCCGCAACCTCTTCGGCCGCCTGCAGATGCTGTCGGCGGCGTTCATGGCCTTCAGCCACGGTTCCAACGACGGCCAGAAGTTCATCGGCGCCTTCACGCTCACGCTCGTGCTGGCCGGGTTCCTGCCCGAGTTCACGGTCCCGACCTGGGTGATCCTCCTCTGCGCGGCGACCATGGGGGTGGGCACGGCGGTGGGCGGCTGGCGGATCGTGAAGACCATGGGGCTGCGGCTCACCAAGCTGGAGCCGGTGCACGGCTTCGCCGCCGAGACGGCGGCCGCCACCGCGATCGAGCTGGCCACGCGGCTGGGCATCCCGCTCAGCACCACCCACACCATCAACACCTCCATCATGGGCGTCGGCGCCACCCGCCGGCTGTCGGCGGTGCGCTGGGGGGTGGGGAGCGAGATCGTCACGGCCTGGATCCTGACGTTCCCGGTCTGCGGGCTGATCGCCTGGCTGGTGGCCAAGCTCTTCGGGCTCGTCCTCTGACCGCGCCGGCCGGCGGCCGGCCCGCGCGGGAGTGAGGGCATGGCGGCGGAGATCCTGGTCGTCGAGGACGAGCCCGACATCCGGAACCTGATCGTCCTGCACCTGACCCGCGAGGGGTTCCGGTGCCGGACGGCCGCCAGCGGCGGCCAGGCCCTCGCTGAGGTCCGGGCCCGCCGGCCGGACCTGGTCATCCTGGACCTGCTGCTGCCGGAGCCGGACGGGCTCGAGGTCTGCCGGCGCCTGCGCGCCGATGCCGCCACGGCGGCGCTGCCGATCATCATGCTGACGGCGCGGGCCGACGAGGTGGACCGGGTGGTCGGCCTCGAGGTCGGTGCCGACGACTACGTCGTGAAGCCGTTCTCCCCCCGGGAGCTCGTCGCGCGGGCCCGGGCCGTGCTGCGCCGCGCCCGCGCGGCCGAGGGCGAGCGTCCGCTCCGCGTCGGCGCCATCGCGCTCGACCCGGCGCGCCACGCCGTGACGGTCGACGGCGCGGCCGTGGCCCTGACGCCCCGGGAGTTCGACCTGCTGCACGCGCTCATGGAAGCCGGCGGACGGGTGCTGTCGCGCGAGCACCTGCTCGGTCGGGTGTGGGGCTATGCCCGCGCCGAGGAGATCGAGTCGCGGACGGTGGACGTGCACGTCCGGCGACTTCGGGCCAAGCTGGGTTCCGAGGGCCGGCGCGTGACGACCATCAAGGGCGTGGGCTACCGACTGGAGCCCGACTGATGCTCGGGCCGATGGTCCGGCTGCTCCGTCGTCGCATCGCGCTCAAGCTGGCCGTCACGCTGGTCGGGTTCGTGGGCGTCGCACTGCTGGCCGGTGGTCTCTACCTGGAGTCCGCGCTGCGGCAATTCGCCGTCGAGGCGCTGGAGACGCGGCTGGTCACGGCGGGGCGGCTGCTCGGCGACGGGGCCCGCCCGGCGCTGGCTCCGGGGACCGACGCGCGAGCCGTCCACGAGTTCGTCACCCGGGCCGCCGAGCCGACGGGGGCGCGGGTCACCCTGATCGCGGCCGACGGCCGCGTGCTCGGAGACTCGGCGGTGGCGCCGGCCGACCTCCCCCGGGTCGAGAACCACGCCGACCGCCCCGAGGTCCGGGCGGCGCTGGCCGGCGAGGTCGGCCGCGACATCCGGCGCAGCGAGACGGTGGGCGCCGAGCTGCTCTACGTGGCCCTGCCGGTCGCCGAGGGCGAGCTCCGGAGCGTCATCCGGCTGGCCTTCCCGCTGGCGGTGGTGAGCCGCTCGCACGCCGAGCTCCGCCGGGTCATGGTGGCCGGCGGCCTGGTGGCGCTGGCGGTGGCCCTTGGGCTC
>DATLZL010000020.1:0-10030 GCA_035574035.1 Binatia bacterium
GCCACCGCCGGCGCCGCGTGCGGACCGGCCGTGTAGCCGATGGTGAAGCCCAGCGCGATCAGCGGCAGCGATCCGGCGAGCAGCCGCCCGACCGCGCCCACCCAGACGGCCGGCGGCAGCCGGATGCCGCCCACCGCCGTGCCGTAGGCGAACAGGATCAAGACCGAGAGCAGGGCGAAGAGCATCCCGACCGTGATCTTGGCGGCGAGGTACACGGCGGGCGGCAGCGGGGTGGCTCGGGCCAGGAGGTCGAACTTCTGCGCCCGCTCCATGGCCACGCCGATCCCGAACCCGAAAACCAGGACCTGGCCGACGGCCTAGGCGGCGAAGGACACGAGCAGCAGGGCCCCCACGTCGAGGCCCTCGGCGGTCCGCCGCCCGGCGAATGCCAGCCCGAAGAAGCTGAAGAGCACGGCCGGCAGCACCAGGCTGGTGAC
The DNA here is from genome assembly GCA_035574035.1 of Binatia bacterium. GTDB lineage: Bacteria > Methylomirabilota > Methylomirabilia > Rokubacteriales > CSP1-6 > DATLZL01. Next base: position 438 of record DATLZL010000020.1, read on the forward strand.
GCTGAAGGCCGGCAGGCGGGCGCGGATCACGAGCTCGGCCCGGGTCTGCGCGAGCAGCATGCGGCCGAGCGCCGCGGGCCGGCCCCCCCTCATGACCGCCCCGGCCGTCGAGTCGTGAGCGCGAGGAACGCTTCCTCCAGGTCGGCGCCCACCACCTCCAGGTCGGCGACGACGATCCCCCGGCCGAACAGCGCCTGCAGCACCCGCTCGGGCTCGGCGCTCAGCAGGCGCACCCGGTCGTCCACGCACTCCACCGCCGTCACCGGAAGCCCGGCGAACGCCGCCGGGTCGAGCGGCCGGGCGGTGCGGAACCGAACCCGCTTGCTCGGAATCCGCGCCTTGATCTCCCGGGGGCTGGCGTCGGCGATGACCCGGCCCTCGTCGATGACCACGATGCGCTGGGCCAGAGCGTCGGCCTCCTCCAGGTAGTGGGTGGTCAGGACGAGCGTCCGCCCCTCGGCGGTCAGCCGGCGGATCGCGTCGTGGAAGGTCCGGCGCGCCTCCACGTCCATCCCGACCGTCGGCTCGTCGAGGAACAGGATGTCCGGATCGCCGCAGATCGCGAGGGCGAAGTAGAGGCGCTGTCGCTGGCCGCCGGAGAGCGTGCCCACGGCCGCGGCCGCCTTGTCCGCCAGGCCGGCCAGGGCGATCGCGCGCTCGGCCTCGAGCGGCGCCGGGTAGTACGCCCGGAACAGGTCGACGACCTCGCGGACCCTGAGCACCCCGGGGACGCCGGACTCCTGCAACATCGCGCCGCAGCGACTACGGGCCCGCCGGTCCGCCGGGTCGAGGCCGAACAGTCGGACGCGGCCGACCGTGGGGCGCCGCAGGCCGAGCATCAGGCTGATGCAGGTCGTCTTTCCGGCGCCGTTCGGGCCCAGGATCGCCACCGCCTCGCCCGGACGGATGACCAGATCGAGGCCCCGGAGCGCCTCCACCGTTCCGTAGCGCTTCCCAGCGGCCTCCAGCTCGACGGCGGCGGTCATGCCGACGCCCCCCGGGCGGCGCCGGCGGCCGGGGTCGGGGACGCCGCAACCCGCGCCCCGGTCACGGGGCGCCCCGCCAGCGCGACAGCCGCTCCTGGACCCGGTCGAGCGCCAGCACGATGGCGATGGAGGCGGCCGACACCAGCGCGGTGGCCGCGAACAGCTCGGGGGCCCGGAACCCGTTGGCCAGCGAGCCCAGCACGTGCCCCATCCCCCGGATCCCGGCGAACATCTCCACGACCAGCACCCCGAGCAGGCAGAAGACGATCCCCAGCCGGAGGCTGGCCACCACCGACGGCACGATGGCCGGCAGGATCACCTTGGCGTGGACCTGCCAGGGCCGGGCGCCGTAGGCGCGGGCGACGGTCAGCAGGTGGGGATCGACGTCGCGCACGGCGCCCATCACCAGCACCAGGATCGGGAACACGCCGTGGAGCGCGCCGTACGCCACCGCCGGGACGGTGCCGAAGCCGAGCCACAGCACGATCCAGGGCAGGATCAGGATCTTCGGGATCCCGTAGAGGGCGATCACGAACGGGTTGAGCGCCTGGTGGAGCCGCGGCACCGCCCCGATGACGACGCCGGCGCCGATCCCCAGCCCGGCGGCGATCGCGTAGGCCACCGCCGTCTTGAAGAGCGTGTCGCCGAGGGCGGCCAGGGCCGGCCCGCCCACCTCGCCGAGGGCCCGGGCCACCGCGGTGGGCGCGGGGACGAAGAGCGGGTCCACACCGCCCGCGCGAACCACGGCCTCCCAGCCGACCAGGAGAGCGCCCACGCCGGCGATCCGGAGGGCCCGCACCCGGCTGCGCTCGCTCACGCCGTCCACCGCCGCGCCCGGCGCTCGAGGGCGCCGGCCAGCGCGTCCGAGGCCACGACGAGCCCGAGCGTGAGCAGGACCAGCGCGACGTAGTCGGCCGTGCGCATGAGCCCGTAGGCGTGGTTGATGAGCGCGCCCAGGCCGGCCTTCGACCCCAGGATCTCGCCGACGATCACGCCGATCACGCTGAGGGCCAGCCCCGTGCGCAGGCCGCCGACCAGCGTGAACAGCATGCCGGGCACCATGACCTTGACGAAGACGACTCCCGGGCCGGCCCCGAACGAGCGCGCGACGGTGACGAGCAGGGGATTGACCTGCCGGATGCCGGCCAGCACCGCCAGCGTGATGGGAAAGAAGCCGAGCAGGAAGCCGAATGCGATCTTGGAGGCCGCGTCAAGGCCGAAGAAGAGCATCAGCGACGGGTACCAGACGACGGCCGGCACGGCGTACAGGGCGGCCAGGATGGGCCCCCAGGCGCGGCCGAGCAGGCGGTGGAGCCCGAGCGCGAAGCCCACCGACAGCCCGCCCGCCACCGCCAGCCCGTACGCGGCGGCGATCTCGCGCGCGGTGAGCAGCAGGTTCGACGGCAAATCGGGGTACGAACGGAGCGTGACGAGGTCCACCAGGGCCGGCACCACCCGCGAGGGCGGCACGTAGAGCAGCGGGTTGCCGAGCCGCGCGATCGCCTCCCAGGCGACCAGGGCCGCCGCCAGGAGCGCGAGGCGGATCGCCGTGATCGTCACGGCCCGTCGGCCGGGACCGGGCCCGACCGCGGTCGACCGGCTCGCCCCGCGCCCCGCCCGGCCGCGGTCACGACTCGCCCATGGCCCGCAGCGACTCGTCGCGGATCTCGCTCCAGAGCTTGGCCCGCAGCGTCACCAGGTCGGCCGACTCCATCGCCCGCGGGTAGGGCTGCGGCAGCTCCAGGACCGACTTGATGCGGCCGGGCCGGGCGGTCATTACCGCCACCCGGCTCGAGAGCGCCAGCGCCTCGTGCAGGCTGTGGGTGACGAACAGCACCGTCTTCCGGGTGCGCCGCCAGATGTCGAGCAGCCACTCGCCCATCAGCAGGCGCGTCTGCTCGTCCAGCGCCCCGAAGGGCTCGTCCATCAGCAAGATCTCGGCGTCGACGGCCAGCGCCCGGCCGATGGCCACCCGCTGCCGCATGCCGCCGGAGAGCTCGCGCGGGTAGCGGTCGGCGAAGCCCCGCAGGCCGAGCGGCCCCAGCAGGTCGGCGGCCACGCGTCGGCGCTGCTTGCGCTCCACCCCTTGCACCTCGAGCCCGAACTCCACGTTCTCGACGGCGGTGCGCCAGGGGAAGAGCCCCGGGTCCTGGAACACCATGGCCACCCGCCGGGGGTCGGGGCCGGTGACCGGGCGGCCGTCGATCAGCACGCGCCCGGCGTCGGGGGCGACCAGGCCGCCGACCATCGCCAGCAGCGTGGACTTGCCGCACCCCGAGGGACCGATCAGCGTGCAGAACTCGCCACGCCGGACGGTGAGCGAGACCTCGGCCAGCGCCTCCACCGACCCCGAGGCCGTCGGGTAGCGCTTGGCGACGCCCTCGATGCGGATCAGGTCCGGCGTCACGACGCCGGCTGCAGCAGGGCCCGGGCGATGACCAGCCGCTGGATCTCCGAGGTCCCCTCGCCGATCTCGGTGAGCTTGGCGTCGCGGAAGATGCGCTCGACCGGGAACTCGGTGATGTAGCCGGCCCCCCCGTGGATCTGCACGGCGCGGGTGGCGGCCTTCATCGCCGCTTCGGAGGCGAAGAGCTTGGCCATCGCCGCCGCGTGGCCGGCCGGGCGGCCCTGGTCCTTGAGCCACGCCGCCCGCAGCGTCAGCAGGCGCGCGGCCTCCACCTCGGTCACCACCTCGGCGATCATCCCCTGCAGCCCGTTGAACTCGGCCAGCGTCCGGCCGAACGCCGTGCGCTGTTTCATGTACCGGACGGCGTGGTCGATCGCCGCCTGGCCGAGCCCCACGGCCATGGCCGCCATGGCGATCCGGCCGCCCTCCAGGACCTGCATGGCCTGGATGAATCCCTGCCCGCGCTCGCCGATCAGGTTCTCGGCCGGCACCCGCGCGTCCTCGAAGATCAGCTCGGCGGTGTCCGAGGCGTGCAGGCCGAGCTTGCGGTACGGGCGCGAGGCCGAGAAACCCGGGATGCCCTTGTCGACCAGGAAGGCCGAGATCCCGCGGGAGCGCTTCTCGGGGTCGGTCCGGGCCATGACCACCGCCACGCCGGCCACGGTGGCGTTGGTGATGAAGGCCTTGCTGCCGTTCAGCACCCAGGCGCCCTCACGCCACTCGGCCCGCGTGCGCAGCGCGGCGGCGTCGGAGCCCGAGCCGGGCTCGGTGAGCGCCCACGCCCCCAGCATCTCGCCCCGGGCCAGCCGCGGCACGTAGCGCTCCTTCTGCTCGCGGGAGCCGAACTGCAGGAGGTGGCCGAGGCAGAGCGAGTTGTGGGCCCACATGGTGATGCCGACCGAGGCGTCGCCCCGGCAGAGCTCCTCGACAACCAGTGCGTAGGAGACGTAGTCGAGCCCGGCCCCGCCGTACTCCTCGGGCACGAGCGCCCCCAGGAAGCCGAGCGGCCCCAGCCGGGCGACGATCTCGTGCGGGAACTCGTGGCGCTCGTCGTAGGGCGCAAGGCGCTCGCCCAGCTCGGCCTCGGCGAACTGCCGGGCCGCGTCCCGGACCGCCTTCTGGTCAGCCGTCAGCTCGACGTCCATGGCTCACCGGAGCGCCGCCTTGATCACCTTGCCGTTGGGGTTGCGGGGCAGCGCCTCCATGACCAGCACCTCGCGGGGGACCTTGAAGCGGGCCAGCCGGCCCGCCACCCAGGCCCGGATCTCGTCGGACTCCACCCTCGCTCCCGGCCGCGGCACCACGCACGCCCGCACCGCCTCGCCGTAGACGGGGTCGGGCACGCCGACCACCGCCGCCTCCAGCACCGCCGGATGGGCGCACAGGACCTCCTCGACCTCGACGCAGTAGATCTTCTCGCCGCCGCGGTTGATCATGTCCTTGATCCGGTCGACGATCGTGACGTAGCCGCCGGCGTCGACCCGGGCCAGATCGCCGGTGCGCAGCCAGCCGTCCTCGACGATCGCCTGGGCCGTCGCTTCCGGGTTGGCCCAGTAGCCGGGCACGACCATGGGCCCCCGCACCCACAGCTCGCCCACCTCGTCCGGCCCGCACTCGCGGCCGGTGGCCGGATCGACGGTGCGCACCTCGGCGGTGGGGATCGGCAGGCCGACCGACGAGATCCGGCCGAGCGCGTCGGCGTCGGGCAGGAGGGTGGTCGGCGAGCACGTCTCGGTCATGCCGTAGGCGTTGTGCAGCCGCGCGCCGGGCAGCCAGTCGCGCAGCGCCTGCACGGTCTGGGGGGCGATCGGCGCCCCGCCGTAGGCCACGACCCGGAGCGTGCGTCCGGCGGCGCGGCAGCCGGGCTGGAGCATCATCATGACGTACACGGTGGGCGCGGCGACGAGGTGCGTGATCCGCTCGGCGTCGAGCAGCCGCACCGCCTCGGCGGCGTCGAAGGCCGGCATGATCACGGTGGTGCCGCCGACCTGCGCCATGGCCAGGAACTGGGCGATGAGCCCCGTGACGTGGAAGAGCGGTACCGCCACCAGCGTGCGCTCGTCCGGGCCGAGACCGAGGCAGCGCTCGAACGTGATCGTGGAGTTCAGGATGCCGCCGTGGGTGCCCACCGCGCCCTTGGGGCGGCCGGTGGTGCCCGAGGTGTACATGATGAAGGCGGCGTCGTCCTCGCCGACTTCCACCGCCGGCGGCGCCGCCCGCACCTCGAGCAGCCGCGCGAAGGGCTCCGTGTCGGCGGGGGCCTGGCCGGTCAGGTAGTACGCCTCGCAGGGCACGGCGGCCCGGATCGGGGCCAGCGAGGGCCACCATTCGGCGTTGCCGAGCAGCACCCGGGCGCCCGAGTTGACCAGCATGAACTCGAGCTCCGCGGTCCGGAGCTTGGTGTTGAGCGTGACGGCGATGGCCCCGAGCCGCGCGCAGGCGAAGACGGCCAGGCAGAACGGGATGCCGTTGCGGAGCAGGAGGGCGACGCGCTCGCCCGGCTTGATCCCGTGCCGGGCCTGCAGGCCGGCGGCCAGGCGCCCGACCTCGTCCCGGAACTCCCGCCAGGTCAGCCGCCGCTCGGGGTCGACCACGGCCTCCCGGTCGGGGTATCGCTCGGCGGCGCGGTCCAGGAGCGCGTCGAGCGTCCGGGGGCGCGGCGGGGCGTAGCAGCGCAGGCGGCGGCCGTGGTGGACCTCCTCGACCAGCGGGCCGGCGACCGCCGCCGGCCAGCGTTCCCAGCCCCGGACGTGCACGATCTACACCGCGGCGCGCACGTGGTCGCGCACGAAGGCCACGATCTCCTGGGTCGGCGTGCCGGGGCCGAAGAGAGCCTTGACGCCCATGGCCTTGAGGGCGGCGGCGTCCTCGGGCGGGATGATGCCGCCCCCGAACACGACGACATCCTCGGCCCCCTGCTCCCGGAGCAGCTCCAGCACTCGCTTGAAGAGGTACATGTGGGCGCCCGACAGCACGCTGAGCCCGATGGCGTCGGCATCCTCCTGGAGCGCGGTGGCCACGATCTGCTCCGGCGTCTGGTGCAGGCCGGTGTAGATGACTTCGAAGCCGGCGTCGCGCAGCGCCCGGGCGACGATCTTCGCGCCCCGGTCGTGGCCGTCCAGCCCGGGCTTGGCCACGACGACCCTCACCGTCCGTTCAGTCATCTTGCGTTCCCTCGTCACAAGCGTCGAAGGACACTCACCCCTCCGTTTTCAGCGCGGCCCGAATGCGCTCGCCGACCTTCATGATCTGGTGGCGGTCGCCGGGCACGAGCTTCCAGTCGAAGCCCTTGCCGTCGTTGGTCCAGCGCGGGATCAGGTGGAGGTGGAAGTGGGGCACCGACTGGAAGGCGGCCGGGCCGTTGGCCTGCAGCAGGTTGAGCCCGTCGGGGTGGAGCGCCTGCCGGATGGCCAGCGCCACCCGCCGGGCGGTGACGATGGCGGCCTCGAGGTCCTCCTCGTCCGCCTCGTAGATCGTGGCCGCGTGGGCCCTGGTGACCACCAGGCAGTGGCCGGAGTTCAGCGGGTTGATGTCCATGAAGCAGAGCGTGCGCTCGTCCTCCCAGACCTTCATGGAGGGGATCGCGCCGTCGCGGATCTTGCAGAACACGCAGTCGGTCATCGCCGGCTCCTAGACCTCGAGGGTCCACCCGTGGCGATCGGGCGCCGTCCCGTACTGCACGCCCACGATGGCGTCGTAGAGCCGGTGCGTCAGCTCGCCGATCTGGAAGTCGTTGACCACGATGCGCTCGTCGCGGTAGGCGAGCTCGCCCACCGGCGAGATCACCGCCGCCGTCCCCGTCCCCCACACCTCCCGCAGGGTGCCGGCGCGGGCGGCGTCGCGGCCCTCGTCGATCGTCACCGGGCGCTCCTCCACCCGCCACCCCCACTCGCGCAGCAGCGTCAGCGCCGAATCGCGCGTGACCCCGGGCAGGATGGTGCCGGCCAGCGGCGGCGTCACCACCGTGTCGCCGATCCGCATCATGATGTTCATCGTCCCCACTTCCTCGATGTAGCGCCGGTGGACGCCGTCCAGCCACAGGACCTGGGTGAAGCCCTCGTGCTTGGCTTCCTCGGCGGCGTAGAGGCTGGCCGCGTAGTTGGCCGCGGTCTTGGCCTCCCCGAGCCCGCCGGGCACGGCCCGGACGTAACGGTCGATGACCTTGATCCGCACCGGGTTCATGCCCTCCGGATAGTAGGCGCCGACCGGCGAGAGGATCACGAAGTAGAGGTACTGCTTGGCGGGCCGCACCCCCAGGAACGGCTCGCTGGCGATCACCGTCGGCCGGATGTAGAGCGAGTGGCCGAGGCTCGACGGCACCCAGTCCCGGTCCAGGTCCACCAGCGTGGTCCAGGAGCGCAGCACCAGCTCGGGGTCGATCGGCGGGATGCACATCCGCTGCGCGGTCCGGTTCAAACGCTCCACGTGCTTCTGGGGCCGGAACAGGCGGATCTTCCCGTCGCGGCCGCGGAAGGCCTTGAGCCCCTCGAACAGGCCCTGCCCGTAGTGCAGGAACGAGGTGGCCGGGTCCAGGTGGAGCGGCCCGTAGGGCTCGATGCGCGGGTCGTACCAGCCCTTCTCCTCCTGGAAGTCCATCAGGAACATGTGGTCGGTGAAGACCTGGCCGAACCCCAGCTCCGAGTCCTTCGGCCGCGGCTTCCGGCTCGCCGCGCGGTTGATCCTGATCGCCTCACTCATGCTCGCCCTCCCCGATTGTCCTCGCGGGTGATCGCGGCGGGGCACGGGCGTGGCGGTTCGCCTCCGAAGGGGGCTACGCCCCCCTCGGGACTCCCCCGGCCGGGTGCCCGTGCCCTGTTCAGAAAATGATCGGCTCGCGATACACGCCGAACACCTGCCGGTAGACATCCGAGATCTCGCCCAGGCTCACGTAGTCCTTCACGGCGTCGATCAGCACCGGCATCACGTTCTGTCCGTTCCGGCAGGCCTCGGCCAGCTGCTTCAGCCGGCGCTCCACCCGGGCCGCGTCGCGCGCGGCCTTGAGCCGGCGCACGCGCTCGACCTGCTCGTGCTCCACCCGCTCGTCGATCCGCAGGTAGTTGATCGGCCGCTCCTCGGGCATGACGTACCGGTTGACCCCGACGATGACCCGCTCGCCCCGGTCCTCCATCAACTGGTACCGGTAGGCGGCGTCGGCGATCTCCCGCTGGGGGAACCCCTCGTCGATGGCCCGGATCATGCCGCCCATCTCGTCGATGCGGCGGATGTAGTCCATGGCCGCCGCCTCCATGCGGTCGGTCAGCGACTCCACGTAGTAGGAGCCGCCCAGCGGGTCGATGGTGAGCGGCACCCCCGTCTCGTCGGCGATGATCTGCTGGGTCCGGAGGGCGACGGTCACCGCCTCCTCGGTCGGCAGCGCCCACGTCTCGTCGTAGGAGTTGGTGTGGAGCGACTGGGCGCCGCCCAGCACGGCGGCCAGGGCCTGCAGCGCGAAGCGGGCGATGTTATTGAGCGGCTGCTGGGCGGTGGCCGAGGCGCCGGCGGTCTGGGTGTGGGTGCGCAACCGCATCGACTCCGGCCGGCGGGCCCCGAACCGCTCCTTCATGAGCCGGGCCCACATCCGGCGGGCCGCCCGCAGCTTGGCGATCTCCTCGAAGAAGTCGGAGTGGATGTCGAAGAAGAACGACAGGCGCGGGGCGAACTCGTCGACGTCGAGGCCGCGGGCGCAGGCCGCCTCCACATAGGCCAGCCCGTCGGCCAGCGTGAAGGCCAGCTCCTGCACGGCCGTCGAGCCCGCCTCCCGGATGTGGTAGCCGGAGATCGAGACCGGGTTGAACCGCGGGACGTGGCGGGCGGTGAACTCGATCATGTCCACCACGATTCGCATCGCCGGCTCGGGCGGGCAGATCCACTCCTTCTGGGCGATGAACTCCTTGAGCATGTCGTTCTGCATGGTGCCGCCGACACGATCCCACGACACCCCCTGCTTGTCGGCCACCGCCAGGTACATGGCCAGGGCGATGGAGGCCGTGCAGTTGATGGTCATCGAGGTGGTGACCTCGCCCAGCGGGATCCCGTCGAACAGCCGCTCGAAGTCGTCGAGCGTGGAGATGGACACGCCCTCCTTGCCCACCTCGCCGCGGGCCCGCGGGTGATCGGCGTCGTACCCCATCAGGGCCGGCATGTCGAAGGCGGTGGAGAGCCCGGTCTGCCCCTGCTCCAGCAGGTACTTGAACCGGCGG
>DATLZL010000021.1:0-15888 GCA_035574035.1 Binatia bacterium
GCCTGGCGGCAGGCGCTGGCCGTCGAGCTCCGCCGGGGTCTGGCACGGGTGCGACCACGCGCGGCCCGGGCGCGCCTGCTCGCGCGCCTGTCGGCCAACACATGAGCCCCGGCCGCGTGGCCCTGGTGGGCGCCGGGCCCGGCGACCCGGGCCTGATCACGGTCCGCGGCCTGGCCGCCCTGCGCCGGGCCGACGTCGTCGTGTACGACCGGCTGGTGAACCCGGCGCTGCTCCAGGAGGCACCCCCCGCGGCCCGGCTCGTCTTCGCCGGCAGGCCGACCGGGCATCGCCCGCCGCCCCAGGAGCAGATCAACGCGGTCCTGATCGCCGAGGCGCGCCGCGGCCGGTACGTGGTACGGCTCAAGGGCGGCGATCCGTTCGTGTTCGGCCGCGGAGGCGAGGAGGCCGAGGCGCTGGCCCGGGCGGGGATCCCTTTCGAGGTGGTGCCGGGCGTGACGTCGGCGGTGGCGGTGCCGGCCTGCGCCGGCATCCCGCTCACCTACCGGGGGCTTTCGTCCTCGTTCGCCGTCGTGACCGGCCACGAGGCCGAAGACAAGGACGGCCCGGCGGTGGACCTGGCCGCCCTGGCGACCGCCGTGGACACGCTCGTGGTCCTGATGGGCGCGCGGAGCCTGCCGCGGATCGTGCGCACGCTCCTCGGCCACGGCCGGGCGCCCGACACACCGGTCGCGCTGATCCGCTGGGGGACGACCGAGGCGCAGGAGACGGTCGCCGCGACGCTCGGCGACCTCCTCGACCAGAGGGTCGAGCTGGAGCCGCCCGTAGTCGCCGTCATCGGCCCGGTGGTCCGGCTCCGCGAGCGTCTCCAGTGGTTCAAGGAAGGGGTCGAGTCGTTGCAGCCGGCCGGCGGACCGCGCCCAACGTGGTAGCCCGGCTCACGGGGACTGGAGGCTTCTCATCCGCTCCTCCTGAGCGGGGGTGAGCAGCGGGCGGAACTCGCCGCGCACGGCCGCCGACTCCGCCGCGGTGTCCGCCGGCTTTCGGGCGGCGCACGGGTTCTTGGCCGCGCACGGGTTCTTCGCCTGGCAGGGATTCGCGCTCGGGGTGGCGGGGTTCTTGGCCGCGCAGGGGTTCGTCCACTGCGCTGACGCGGCTCCCGCCGCCAGCGCAACGCCCAGCGCCGCCGTGACCGTCGCTCGGGTGAAGGCTTTCGCGCTCATGGTGATCCTCCTCCCGGGTCCGCCGGTCGACACACAAGGAGGCCGCCCGGAAGCACGATCGGCTCCCGGCGCGGCCTCCTTGGTTCAGGTCAGCCAACGGAGCGCCCGGATTCGCTCCTGACCCGAAGGAACCCGCAACCTCCCCGGCCGATTCCCGACGCTTGAGGAGGAATAGGCTTCCGCCCTTGTCGGTTACAAGGATGGTGTTAGGGCAACCAGACACGTCGGAGCCGGGTTACCGCCTGCCCAGGGGTCTGAACGCCAGGGAGGCGGTCTTCCTCCTTGGCGTGTTCGCACGCCTGAAAGAAAAGGGGTCAGGTCGTCTTGAGGTGACGGTGAGTGACGGGCGCATCGTCGACATCCAGCTCGTCGAGCGCCTGGACTGGAAAACGCTTGCCGAACCCGACCGTCCGGGCTAAGGTCTTGATGGTGTCGTGACGGCTGACCCGACAACGGGAGGCCGCCGGCGGGCCCTACGAGCCCGCTGGCGGCCTTTTTTGTTCTGTCCTCCCGCCACGAGGGGAGTGGACGCCTATGGGTGGGTTCGGATCGAACGTTCTCGACGCGGTGCGTCGGCCGCTCGCGGGCGCGCTAACGGCGGCTCTTCTGGCGTGGCCGGCCACGGTGCTGCCCCGCGAAGTGAACCCGGAGGGGGCGCTCGCGGAAGCCCGGCGACTGAACAGCGAGGCCGAGGCGTTGATCGCCGCCGGCCGGTTCCCGGAGGCCGCCAGTGTCGCCCGCCAGGCGCTGACGCTGGCCGAAGAGGCTCTGGGACCCCAGCATCCGGTGGTGGGGCTCAGTCTCGCCAATCTCGCGGTTGCCTATGGCTCCCAGGGCAAGCACGCCGAGGCGGAGCCGCTGCAGCGGCGCGCGCTCGCGGTACTTGAGCAGGCACTCGGAGAGGACCACCCGGCTGTTGCAGCCAGTCTCAACAACCTGGCGCTGCTCTACCGGGTCGCAGGGGAGGATTTCGGAGGCCGAGCCGCTCCAGCGCCGTGCCCTGGCCATCCGAGAGAAGGCCTTCGGTCCGCACCACCCCGCGGTGGCGGCCAGCCTCAACAACCTGGCCGACACGTACACCACCCAGGGCCGGTACGCGGAGGCCGAGCCCCTCTACCGCCGCGCCCTCGGGATCGTCGAGCAGAGGCTGGGGCCCGCTCATCCGGTTGCCGCTACCGCCCTGAACAACCTGGCGTTCGTGTACGCCGCCCAGGGCAAGCGGGCGGAGGCCGAACCGCTCTACCGACGGGCGCTCGAGATCCGGGAGCTGGCTCTCGGGCCCGACCACCCCGATCTGGCCGTGACGCTCAACAACCTCGGCCTCCTCTATTCGGCCCAGGGCCGATACGCCGAGGCCGAGCCGCTCTACCGGCGCGCCCTGGCGATCGTCGAGAGGGCCGTCGGGCTGGAGCACCCCTCAGCGGCGATGACGCTCAACAACCTGGCCCTCCTCTACCGGTCGGCGGCGCGGTACGCCGAGGCCGAGCCGCTCTACCGGCGCGCCCTCGCGATCATGGAGAAGACCCTGGGGCCCGAGCACCCGGACGTGGCGGCGACGCTCGGCAACCTCGCCGCGCTCTACGTCGCCCAGGGGCGGCACGCGGAGGCCGAGCCCCTCTATCGCCGGGCTCTGACGATCACCGAGCAGGTGCTGGGGGCGCGACACCCCAACGTCGTCTCGATTCTGAATGCGCTAGCGGCTGTGCTGCGCGCGATCGGGAGGGCGGATGAGGCCGAGCAGCTCGAGTCCCGAGCCGCACAGGTCATCGCATCTGATCGGCGTCCGGTGCCTCCAGGTCATTGAGGTGGGAGCGGTCGCGGGGACGCCAGCTCAGGACCGCTTTGTAGGTCGTCGGGACGTCCTCGTGCCGCACGATCAGGTAGACCTGATCGGGTATCGATCGGTTGGCGTTCACCCCGACCACGGCCGCGATGCCGTGAGCCAGGTCCAGTACCCCGGACAGGTACCCTGACCAGATGGTCCCCCTGTCTTCGTGGGCCCACAGGTACAGGAGCGGCACGCTCAACGCCGGACTCCGATCGCCACGCACCGCCGTGAACGGCAGGAACTGCCGGAGCGGTCCCCGGCCCCTGAGCGCCACTCGTTCCAGCTCCCCGACGCGCAAGCCGCTCGGCGAGACCTTCCAGACCGTCCGCTCTCCGGGCCGGCCGTCCCAGCGCAGCTCGTTCCAGGCTCGGAGCCGTTCCACCGCCTCCGGCACGTCCGGGCGCGCCGGCACTGCCCCGTAGGCCCGGGCAATTTCGGCGGCGACCGCCTGGGGCGGTCGGTCCCAGAGAACGGCCCCCAGGGAGAGTGTGCCGCCGTCCAGGGTCGCCTCCAGGCGATCCAGACCGGGGCCTGAGGCTCCGTCCGCGAGTTCACCGGCCCGGAGCAGGGCGCTGAACGCCTCCTGGTAGAGGCTCACGACCCGGAGCCGATACTCGACCGCGCCGACCGGAAACGGCGCCCCGAGCAGCGACAGGAGGAAGAAGATGAGAACAGCCGCTGAGCGCAGGCGCCGGACTCGCGTGCAGCCCATTTCGCTTCCGACGATAGCACCGGCCGCCCCTGACATCTCCGACCTCACCGAAGTGTCTCGAGCGGACGGCGGGGCACCGAGTGTCGGTGCCCCGCCGACGGACACGAACAGAGCTCAGAACGCGTACCGCACGCGCACCGTCGCCACCTGGCTGTCCTTGGCGTCACGCGAGGGTGCGCCCGGGGACGGTGCGATGTCCAGGGCGCTGCCCGCCACCAGATAACCGTAGACCGCGTCGAACGTGAGACCGGGGGCGAACCGGTAGGTGAAGCCGGCCGTCAGACCCGTCCCCAGGTATCGCGAGTCGCCACGAGCCTCGGCCGAGGGGGTGATTCCGGTGGCGACGGCCGCCGTTCCGTCGGTGTCCACCTTCTCGAGCGTCCACATGGGCGTGACGATGCCGTAGATGCTGAAGGTGGGCGTCAGGCTGTAGGTGGCCCGGACGGCGAACATGATCCGACCGTACCGATCGTACGACGGCTGAGCCGCCAGCGCCAGCGCATTGGAGAAGCCGAACAGCGAGGTGAGGTAGTCGATGTTGCCGATGCCCACGGCCTCGCCCCAGCCGATCCAGTAGGCGTTGCCCGTCTGGAACGGCTGGTAGACCTTGAAGGTGTCCCGGGCGATGTTGTCGCGCGCCGTGTTGCCCGACGTCACCATGCCGCGAGCTTCCAGGTTGAGCGGGCCGATCCGCCAGCCGGCCTCGACGTCCACGATCCAGGCCTCCAGGTCCTGCTCGCGCTTGACACCGGCTTGAACCACCTCGCGGTCGCCGAACTGGAAGAAGGCCGTCGGCGCCACCCGGAACGGCCCGAAGGTCCACCGGGCATCGACACCGACCGTGTGACGGTTCTCCAGGGTCTGATTCGGACCCCGGTCGGGAAAGTTTGCCGCACTGTTGGCCAGACCGCCGATTCCGCGCCGGAGGAGCGCCGAGGTGACGCCGCCGATCTCCTGGTAGGAGTAGATTCGGCTTGATGTCGAGCCCCTTGAAAGGCGTGATCTCCAGGGTCCCGATGAAGCCGATGTCCTCGGCCCGGAAGGGGCCGGAGAGGTTCCGGGGCGGCCCCTGGGTACCGGTCAGCTTCTCCTCGAACTGGACGAACGTGATGCTGCCCCTCACGTTCGGCGTGAACGCCAGGTCGAGGTGGCTGCCGCCGAAGTCGCTGGCGGCGAAAATCGCCGGCTTGTAGGTGATGGTATACGGCTGGCCGCCCAGCCGGATCGTCGCCGGGAACGGCAGGAACGGCAGCGGGGCCTCCACGTACATCCACTTGATCTCGATGGCGTTGCGGACGTCGTTGTCGGCGTCGAAGCCGCCGCTGCTGCCGTCGGCCCGGCAGCCGGTCACCTGGAACGGGGCGGCGCAGGAGTCGGCGGCGCCGGTCTGGCCGTACAGCAGGTCGAGCTCGAGGCCAAGCACCGCCTTGGCCCGGCCGACCTCGCCGATGATGTCGAACCGGCCTCGGGTCCGACCGTACGCCTCGTTCTCCGACCGGGTGATGTCGAAGTCGGCGTGGGTCATCGACTGGTTGCGGTTGAAGTTGTAGAGGTTGTCGACGAGTCCGGTGATGGTCACCTTGGGGGCGGGCGGGGCCTGGGCCAGCGCCGGAGCGGCCAGGGCCGTTATCAGGGCCGCCGCGCCGGCCGTGAGAACCACGGCAAGCCAAGAGGGACGTTGTTTCATCACTTCCTCCTTTCCGGCCGGCCTCTCGTCGCTCGGCCAAAACGAAAAGGCCGCCGGCGAGCCCGGGGCTCACCGGCGGCCTCCCTTCGTCGGGTCAGCCGCCTACGCCGTCAGATCAGAGGCGCGGTCGCTAAATCAGCTGGCGAGAGACTCGAACAGCCTGCGGTCCACCTTCTCGACCAGCTTCACGTCCGTCACGTTGCCACCGCGCAGGGAAACCTCAACCCGGCCGAACCGCTTTTCCTTCAGGCGCGCGAAGACCTCCAGGAGGAGGCTTGCTTCGCGCTCGGACACGCCCGGAGGGAGGCTGATCGCCGGGTCACCCCCGTCCGGCCTCTCGGGCCCCGGACGGACGCGCTGGCGAGACTGAGTCACGCCGGAGAACTCGCGATCGCCGTACCGGCTGTACCGCATGGCGACCTCCTCTCCCGTCCGGCCGAGCCCGACCGCCTCCGCACCCGTCGGGACGGCCGGCAAAAACAAAAAGGCCGCCGGAGAGGCTTCTCCGGCGGCCTCCTGCTTTCAGGTCAGCCGCTGACTACGGCCGGGAGTCTACCCCAGCGGTTGGAGCGTTGGCAAGGGGTTTCTGACCCGGCGCTGGTCAGGTGCCGGGCGCCGGGCCCGGAATTCCGGCCCGGCCCGCCGGGTTAACGTTTCGATGGAACAGGCGCGGTCGCTTCCGCCCTCCGTCACGACCGCCGAGGCCCGGGTGCTGCTCCGGCTGCTGGCACGACTCAAGGAGCGACGCTTCGGCCGCCTGGCCGTGGACGTCAGGGATCGCCGGCTGGTCGGCGTCGAGATCGTTGAAAAACTCGACCGGAACCTGTTCCGCACCCTCTCCTGAGCAGCCCTCGCCGAATCGGGGGCCTCCCGGAACCCGCCAGGGCCCCCGGCCCGTACTCCGGCAAACCTTTCAGTGGCCTCGAGCGGATGAACAGGACGGAGAGGACGAGCCGGGCCTCCGGGCCTGAACCTTCCGCGACCATGCCGGACGACCGAGAGCTGATGACGCGAGTCAGGGAAGGTGAGCAGAGCGCTCTCGAGCTTCTCTTTGCACGGTGGGAAGCTCCCCTCTTCGCATTTTTCTACCGACTCGGCTGTCCACCGGGCAGCGTGGAAGACCTCACGGAGGAGGTCCTGGTCGCCATCTACCGGCACCGGCACCGTTACGATCCGGCCCGTCCTTTCCCGCCCTGGCTCTACGGCATCGCCCGGCTCGTCTGGAGAGACTACCTTCGCCACCGCCGGCGGGAGATCTCCCGCACCGCGCTGCTCGAGGCCGCCGAGGACGTGCGCGCCCCGGAGCCCGACCCGTCGGAGAGCGCTCAGTCACGGGAAACAGCGCACGCCATCCTCCAGGCGGTCGAGCAACTGCCCGATGAGCTCAGACTGACGTTTACCCTGCGCCATTATCAAGGCTTGAGCTACGCGGATATCGCCGAGGCCCTCCGCCTTCCCCTCGGGACCGTCAAGTGGCGGATCCACGAAGCCGTACGGCGCCTCCGCGGGTCGCGAGCGGCAGCCGACCGCGAGGTGTGATCACATGGAGTGCCGAGAGGTCCAGGCCGAGCTGATCGATCTCCTCTACGAGGAGTTACCGCCAGAGGCCCAATCGCGACTGGTGGCCCACGTCGAGGGCTGCCGCGAGTGCAACGAGCAGTGGAGGGACCTCCTCGCCGTCGCCGCCGCCGCGGACCGGTGGGAAGCGCCGTCGCCGCCCCGGGGCATCGCCGAGCGGGCGATCGCACGGGTCGCCAGCGAGCGCGCCCGCGAGGCGGCCCGGGGCCGGACGGAGGTTTCTCTGGGGCGCGTCCTGGGCCATCTCTGCCTCGGCGCCATGACCACCTTGGTTTCGCTGCTCCTCGTCGCGAGCACCGCCCAGCGCCAGGCAGCGCCGGTGACCATTACGGTTCTCGGTGTCGTCTGGACAGTGCTCTACGCTGGCGTCCTTTTGACGAAGGGGCACCCCCGGCTTCGCCCGATCGCCATGCCGGCCCTGGCGGGGGCGGGCATCACGCTCGTCCTCGCCCCGCTACTCTCCATCTCGGCCGTGGTCGAGGCGTGCGAGCGCTGGGTCAGCGCAGCGTCTGCGTCCGGGCTGTTCACTGTGGTCCTCGTCCTGTTCGCGGCCGGATACACGGCCGGACCACTCCTCCTCGCGGCGTCGATGTTCGCCCGCCCGCAACGGACCCAACGGCTCGTCGAAGGGACGACGCTCTCCGGCGTCTATGCGCTCCTGATCGCGCCCGCCGTCTACCTGCAGTGCGCTCCGCTCCCGCTCGACGTGACGGCCGTCTGGATGGCCGGCGCGATCCTGGGAGTCGCGCTGGGAGGGCCCGTCGGCCTGCGGCTGCGGGGCTGGCACCAGCGACCCGTCTGAATCGGCGACCGACACCACACGCGACGGAGGACAATGATGAGCCACCACCGACGACTCGCTCTCGCGCTCACGCTCGCCGTGCTCGGCCCCCCGAGCTTCGTCCAAGCCGAGCCCGTCAATCGAGTCGACAAGGTCTCGAACGCCGATTTCGCGCGCACCGTGCAGCAGCTCGAAACCGCGCTCAAGAGCAGGGGCATGATGATTGTCGCCACGATCGACCACCAGAACATGATGCGCATGGTCGGCGTGAGCCTCAAGGGCTCGAAGACGATCGAATTCGGCAAGCCCGACATGGGGAAGATGACCATCGCCCGGAACCCGGAGGCCGGCCTCGAGATGCCGGGCAAGATTTACGTGTGGGAGCGGGCGGACGGCCGGGCGGTGGTGAGCTACTACCGCACGGCGCCCGCCTTCGCGGCCTACGGCAAGGACAACCTCAAGATGGCCGGCGAGATGATGGACAAGATGCTCGATGAGATCGTCGCCGAGGCGACGAAGTAGGCGGGACTCGGATGCTGGCGACCCCGATCGACCTGGCGTTCCTTGTCGCCGGGCTGGTGATAGTGATCTGGGCGGTTCGGCGACGGTGGGCACCGCCGCCGGCGTCTCCGTCACCCCCACCGTCGCCCGCGGAGCTCGTTCTCACCGCGCTCGCCCTGGTCCCGGCGGCCGTCGGCCCGAACGTCCTCGTCGTCGCCCTGACACCAGGCATGCCCGGCATGCCGTTGCTCGTCCAATGGGCGCTCATTCCCTCCGTGATCCTGCTGGTCGCGGTCTGGTCCGTCGCCAGGGCCTATAGCTACGAGCGGTTGACTAATCGGATCTGGACCGGCGTGTGGGTCGGAGCTGCAGCGACCGCAGCTCTCGACCTGTTCCGGCTTCCGAGCTTTCTTCTCGGCTTCCTGCCGGGCAACATGCCGCGCATGTTCGGCGTGTTGATCCTCGACACCATGGCGCTCGGGCCGACGCCTCTCAGCGACCTGATCGGCGGTCTGTATCACTACTGGGTCAGTGCCTGTTTCGGTCTCACCTATGCGCTGATCATGGGACGAACCCGCTGGTGGGGCGGCCTCGTCTGGGGGTTGATCATCGAGGTCGGCATGATGACGACGCCGCCGATGGTCGTGGCAATGGACACCGGCTACTTCGGGCTCAAGCTCGGCCGGGGCCTTCTGAACGGCGTCTTCCTCGGCAGCCTTGCCCCCCATATCTCCTACGGCGTGGCGCTCGGCCTGCTCCTCGAGCGCTACGTGCGCCACCGAGGGGGGATCTTCTCGCTCCTCTTCGAGGCCGCTGGCGGCACGGTCAGATCGCCCACCGCCACCGCCCGTGGCCCGCTGGGCCGCCGATGATCCGCACACCCCCGGTACCGACGGCGCAGAGATTCGATGCGGGGAGCGGGAGTGGCTAGGCGCCCTGGCGTGGAGACGGCGAGTTCAACGGGGTCACCATCGCGGCTGGTCTCCTCGCCGACGCGCCCTCCGGAGCGGGGTTCGGCGACTGCCCCGGTGCCTGAGGCCCGTGATCGCGCAGGCCGGCCGGCCTCGCTCCGGGGCCGACGCGAGTTCGAGCAGGTCGCGCTCGTGCACCAAGCGCGGCTGTACCACCTGGCGCTGGCGCTCTGCCGTAACCGGCCCGACGCCGAGGACCTGGTTCAGGAGACCCTCTTCCGCGCCTTCCGGCGCTTCGACAGGTTCATGCCAGGGACCAACTGCCTGGCCTGGCTCGCAACGATCCTCAGGAACCTCTTCATCAATCAGGTCACGCGCCACCGCGGGGTCATCGTCGTCGGGGACGAGAGCGCGCTCGAGAAGCATGCCGTGGCCAACTGGACGCGTGGAGGACCGGCCGCCCCAAGCCCCGAGGACGAGTTCCTCGGGAGCGTGATCGACGACAGGCGCCTGCTGGCGGGTCTCGTTCGCCTCTCGCGGGCCCAGCGTGAAGTGATATTTCTGGCCGCCGTCGAGGGGTTGTCATATGGAGAGATCGCTCTGCGAGCCAGGGTCCCGATCGGAACCGTGATGTCCCGGCTCTTCCGGGCGCGCCGCCGTCTTCTGAAGGCGCTCGCGTCTGGAACGGGCACGGCACCCTCCGATGGCGAAACGGGAGACGAGTGTCGCTGGCCACCCCGGACGAGCCCAGTCGGCTCGGGCCAGGTCACGCTTCCTCCGATGACCAACGCCCGCAGGGGCATCAGACGTTTCCACACGGGCCTGAGCCCGGAGTTCAGCCCGCGGTGTGGGAATAGCTGACCGGCGCCACGGGTTACCTTGCTGGCGTCCAAAATCCAGCAGCTCGAGGAGAGCCGGCATGATCCGGTGGCGCCAGGCGGCGGTGGCGGGCGTGGCGGGCACGATCGCGTTCGATGTCGTGGGTCTACTGCTGACCGGCCAGTGGAGCACGCCAAGAATGCTGGGCGCCAAGCTCGAGATCGGGCTCGCCGGCGGGGCCATCGCCCACTACGTCAACGGGATCGTGCTCGCGATCATCTTTGCCGGAGTCGGGCCCTCGCTGTGGGGGCCCACCTGGGCCCGGGCCCTCACCTACATGCTCGCCCAACAGGTATTTGGCGTGTGGCTCTTCCTCAACCCGATCCTCGGAATGGGGATCGCAGGTCTGAAGGGCGGCCCGATGGTCCCGTTCGTTTCCCTGGCCAAGCACTTCGCCTTCGGTCTGGTGGTTGCCTGGCTCTATCCCGTGGCGGCGCCCAGCACCGGCGGCGACGAGCGACCGGCCGCGACGGCGAGGCCCACCGGGTCCGGCTGGCTGACCCGGAGTCCCCGTACGTAAGACGTATAACCTCACGCGAGGAAAGAAGGAGGTCTCATGGCGCGACTCCCGTATGTCGAACGCGACAAGGCCCCCCGCGAAGTCCAGCTCGCCTACGATCAGGCCCAGAAGGCGCTCGGACGGGTACCGAACCTCATCAAGCTCCTCGCCCACCACCCCAGGTCTCTTCCCGGCTTTCTCGCGTGGTACCCGACGCTGCGGGAAGGCGCGCTCGACATCCGGCTGCGCCAGCTCGCGTACGTCAAGGCCTCGGTGCTCAACGGTTGTAACTACTGAACGACGCACAACACGGCCCTCGGTCTGAGGGTCGGCGTGCCGATGGAAAAGTTCAACGCGCTGTCCGATCACGAACGCAGCGGCGTCTTTTCCGATCTGGAACGATTGGTGCTCCGGTACACGGAGCAGATGACACGCGAAGTCCACGTCGATGCCGAGCTGGTGGAGGAGCTCAAGCAGCACTTTTCCCCCGAAGAGCTGATGCAGTTGACGCTGGCCGTCGCGGCGGCGAACTTCACCAACCGCGTGAACGAGGCCATGGCGACGGATCTCGAGTGAGCTGCCAGGCTCGCTGCGGGCGGTGTTCGCGACTGCTCGAGGCGGGGCCGCGGTTTCAGTTCCCGAGCTGCCCCCAGCCGCGCCTGCGATGCGGGAAGTGCGCGGTCATCTACGGACCGATGCTCGGGCGCTCCCTGGCCATCGCCGCCGTCGCGGGTACGCTGCTCCTCGTCATCAACCACGCCGACGCGGTCTTCCGTGGCCAGGGAACGCCCGCGCTGGCGTGGAAAGCGCCGCTGACGTACCTGGTGCCGTTCGTCGTCGCAACCCTGGCCGCGTTGCTGAGCAGCCGGGTCCGTTGACCGCCGGCAGATGGCCGCCGGGGCCGCGCGGTTTCGCCTGCCGCCGCCCCGGCGGCCCACGGCAGCGGTGGCGTTGCACGGTCTCGGACGATACCCTCAGCCGTCGCGTGAGCGGGACGATGGCCACGGACCTCGACCGACGGCTCCGGCGGGCCGGTCGGTTTCCCGGCGCGGCCCCGCCGCGCGGCTGCCCGCCCGGAGCCACGTCCACGCGGCCCCGGTCACTCGCCCGGCGGCTCGGATCCCCTTCCACACGAGAAGGGCCAGAGCCGTCGAGGGTCAGCAGTGGACCTCGCGCCGCTCCGGTGGCCTCACGGGGCCAGGTTACCTCCCGCTGCGGAGCCCGTCGATGTGGCGGGGTCCCGCACTTCCAGAGCCCCACGAAGGCGGGCGGCGCAGTCCAGGACCGCGCGGCACCCGAGCTGAGCCACCACGCCGACCAGCAGCGGGCCGTCCACCCACGCGACCTCGCAGTACTGCTTGCCAGGGCGGACGATGTACGTGCGGCCACCCCGGGCGACCGCGATACCCGGCAGCCGCCGGACGCCGCCTCTCCGGGCCACAAAGACCGATACCATCGGATCACCGCCGAGGATCGTCG
Organism: Binatia bacterium; assembly: GCA_035574035.1. GTDB lineage: Bacteria > Methylomirabilota > Methylomirabilia > Rokubacteriales > CSP1-6 > DATLZL01. Next base: position 12,037 of record DATLZL010000021.1, read on the forward strand.
CTGCGGCCTCCAGGCGCCCGACAAGCCCGGGCCTCCAGGCCAGGGCGCCGCGACCTCGGCGAGGTCGGCGGCGCTGCCAGAACGCCCGACGCCATCCCTCCCAAGCGTTGATCTGGATCCGGCGCTCGAGCCACACGCCGCACCCCGCGCACGTCCGGGCGTGGTTCTGAGCGGCGGGGAGCGCCTCGAGGCCGCGCTGCCGGGCCAGAAACCGCTCGGCCCACGCGCAGAACTCCGCGCAGGTCATAGCAGCTCGTGGCTCCGGGGGGCGTCCGGCGGCGGATCGGCGGCTGCGCTTACGCCTGCGCTCGCTTCGCCCGGCCATCGGCGGCACGAAGACCCGGGCGCCGGGACGAACTTCGCCGGGGCCAAGACCGCCGCCCGCCACCTCCGGAGCAGCGCCTGGGTCCAAACATCAATCCTTCACGTCTCCCCCTAACCTTCCGCCACGGACGCGACCGAAGTCGGGGTCCGGCGATATTCACCCCAATTGAAACCGCGGGCCCACCATCCTGATTCCCTTCGGTCCCGGGGCACGCCCGGCCTGGCTCCGCGCTCCGGGGGTGGTATTTCCCATACCGGCTCGTGCTCGACGGATGGGTTCGGGGAAGCGTCGGCCGCCGGTGTCGTCGACCGGCCACGCGGAGAGGATGCCGAACCCGGCGGGGACGGCCAGATGGAAGGCCCAGTTCGGCTTCCGGCGGCGAGCCGTCAGCCTCGCAGCGTGAGCAGCCCGCTCACGACTTCCGGTAGCGTGCGTCCGACCACGGTCGGCGGCGGCATGGCGGGATGGAAGGATACCTCGCGGCGGGCCACCCAGCCGGTGAGCAGTCCGGCCCGCCCGGCGCCGAGCACGTCCCATGCGTGGGCGGCCACAAGGGCGAGCCGCTCGGGCTCGACGCCGAGTACAGCGGCAGCGTGCCGGTACACCGGCCCGCTCGGCTTCCAGCGTCGGACCTCGTCGATCGAGATCGTCCGCTCGACGAAGCGGGCGAGACCGGCCTGCTCCAGGAGCCGAGCGGTGACCGGCGCGCTGCCGTTGGTCAGCGTCGCCACGCGCACCCCGGCCTCCCGCAACTGCTCGAAGGCGGGGCGGACGTCCGGGTGCGGCGGCAACTCCAGGAATCCCTGGAGGACCGAGTCGATCGCGTCCGCAGTCGCTGGGCACCGGTGCTCGTTGAGCATGACCTCGAGCGTCCCGGCCGCTACCTCGCGAAACGACCGGTAGACGCCCGCCGCGTCCAGCGCAAACGCGTCGCGGAGAAACCGGGCGAACCACTCCCCGAGAGCCGACTCGGGAAGACCGGCCGCGGCCAGCCGAGGCCCCAACGGCTCAAGGGAAAACAGCGTCTCCACCACGTCGAACGCGACGGCAACCGGACGGGCTGCGGCAGTCATCGGTCCCTCACATCATGTACGGGATGTCGGCGGCGCTCGTCGGGTAGGCATAGAGCGCCTCCTTCAGGTCGGACGCGCGGAGGCCGGACCGGATGGCGAGGGCGAAGACGTTGATCACCTCGTCGGCGTGGGGCCCGAGCAAGTGGGCGCCCAGGACGCGCTGCGTGCCGCGCTCGACCAGCACCTTGAACCCGGCGGCGGTCTCCCCGAGCCGTCGGGCGCTGAACCACTGTCCGGTTTCCTGCCAGCGGACCTCGTAGTCGAGACCGCCGGCCCGCGCGGCGGCCTCGTCGAGCCCGGCCGAGGCCAGCGGGGGCACGGTGAACACGACCGTGGCCAGACCGGCGTAGTTTGGCCGGCGGTGGTTCCCGCGCAGGAGATTGGCGGCCACGACCTCCGCGTCGTGGGCAGCCTTCGGCGTCAGGGGCGCTCCACTCGCCGCGGCGTCTCCGGCCGCGTAGACCGCGGGGTTGGAGACGCTCTGCAGGTACTCGTTGACCGTCACCCCGCGCGCCTCGCGCGCCACGCCGGCCGTCTCGAGGTCGAGATCGTCGATCTCGGGGACCCGGCCGGCCCCGTGGACCGCGATGTCCGCCCGCAAGCGGCGCTCGCCGTCCCGGCCGACCGCCCGCACGACCAGGTGTCCGTCCTTCCGCTCGACGCCCTGGACCTCCATCCCGACCTCGATCCGGATGCCCAGCTCCCGGGACCGCCGCACCAGCAGGTCGACGAGGTCGGGATCGAAGCCCTCCAGCGGCCGCGCCCCCCGGTGGAGGATCGTGACCTCGGAGCCAGCGCGGGCGGCGACGTGCGCGAACTCGAAGGAGATGTAGCCGCCACCGACGAAGACTAGCCGCCGGGGGAGCAGCTCGAGGTCGAGGAACTGCTCGCTGGTCGTCACATGCTCGGCCCCGGGGAAGGCCAGACTTCTCGGCACGGCGCCGGCCGCGACCACGACGTGCCGTCCGACGAGACGCTCCTCACCGACCGCGAGCGTGGTGGGCCCGACGAAGCGGGCGCGGCCATGGAACATTTCGACCCCGGCCTTCTTCCACGCCTGCTCGACCCGGCCGGGGACGGGCTCGGTCGCCGAACGCTTGAAGCGCATCAGCGCCGGCCAGTCGATCGCCAGTCCGCGGCTCCGTACCCCCTTGTCGGCCATGCGGGCCACCCCGTGGACCGCCTCGGCGGCGCTCACGAGCATCTTCTTCGGGTTGCACCCCCGCAGGGCGCAGGTGCCTCCGAACGGGCGCGAGTCGACGACGGCCACGCTCCAGCCCGCCTCGCGGCACCGCGAGGCGACGCCGGAGGCGACGCCCGTCCCGACGACGACGAGGTCGTACGTCCTTTCCATACCCGCTCCCCCATCCACTCTCGCCAGCGAGCCCCGGCACTGGCCCGGGCCGAGATAGCGTAGGCCGGCGCCGATGGCCCGGCCGGATCCGCGTCAGGGCGGCGATGGTGCCGGCGCCACGCTCCGGACCGACGCCTGGAAGCCGAGCCGATCGACGGCGGCGGCGAGCTTCTCCGGTGTCTGCCGGGCATCGTCGTAGACCACCCGGGCCTCGCCCGTCTCGAGCCGCACCTCGGCCCGCTTGACTCCCGGCAGCCTCTCCAAGGCTGCGGCGATGGAGATCGGTCAGAACGGGCACACCATGCCCTTGACCTCGAGGATCGCGAGCTTCAGCTCCGCCCTCGCCGGGTCGGGGATGCCGAGGACGAAGAGCGCGGCCAGGAGCAGACGTCTTCTCATGGGGCCCCCGGAGCGTCACATGCCGGCGGTGACGTAGTAGTAACCCAGGTAGAGACCGGCGGCGATCAGCACCACCCCGCTCGCGCGCTTGATCCAGATGGTCGCCGCCTGTAGGCGGCGCAGCAGGCTGGCCCTGGCGAGCCCGACCAGCAGGCTGGTCAGGACCATCATCAGGGCCATCGCCGCCGCGAAGCTGGCGAACGTCAGCGCAGCCGCCCCGGCGAAGCCGGTGGTCACGGGCAGCACCGTGATCGACACGTAGATCGGCAGCGTGCAGCCCGTCGAGGCCAGCGCGTAGGCGAAGCCGTAGACGAACAGCCCGGCGGCGGCCGGGAGCCGGGCGCCGACGGCGCCGATCGGCATGCGGGGCGACGGCAGGCGGACGTCGGCGACCAGCCCGAACCCGAGGAGCGTCACGGCCAGCGCGATGATCGGCTTGGTGGCGATGAGGTACGGCGAGATCGCGCCGCCGACGAGCGTGATCCCGATGCCGGCCAGCGCGAAGAAGAGCGTGCTGCCGGCCGCGCAGCTCGCCCCCAGCGCGAGGGAACGCCCGACGCCCTCGGGGCCGGTGCCCGCGGAGGTCAAGTAGTACGAGATGTAGGCCGGGAACAGCGCGAACGCGCACGGCGCGAAGAACGCGCCCACGCCGGCCACGAAGCCGAAGGCGGCCAGCGTCAGTGGGGCGTCGAACTCGATCC
>DATLZL010000022.1:0-6013 GCA_035574035.1 Binatia bacterium
CCCGCCAGCCGTCGGGGCCGGGACGCTCGAGGGTGACCGGACGATCGTGGTCGCCGCCGGCGAGGGGCTGGAACGCGCGCTGGCCGAGCAGGTGGTGCCGCGCGCCCGCACCCGTGCCCGGGGCTTCGTCGCGGTGCGCACGCTGCGCGTGGCCGGCGTCGGCGTCCGTGACGTCGAGGAGCGCCTGGCCGACTGGCTGGGCGCCGCCGGCGAGGTCCGCGTGACCCTGCTGTCGGCGCCGGCGGAAACCTGGGTGCGCCTGGAGGCACGCGGCGCCAGCGAGGCGGCGGCGCGCGAGGTCCTCGACGCCGCCGACCTGAAGATCGTCGCGCGCCTCGGCGACGATTGCTTCGGCCGCGACGACGAGACGCTCGAGCAGGTCGTGGGCCGCCGGCTGCTCGAGCGGGGCGCCACGCTGGCCGCGGCGGAGTCGTGCACCGGCGGCCTGCTCGGCCACCGGCTGACCAGCGTGCCCGGCTCCTCGGCGTGGTTCGAGCGCGGCGTGATGGTCTACTCCAACCGGGCCAAGGAGGAGCTGCTCGGGGTGCCGGCCGACGTGCTGCGGGCGCACGGTGCGGTGAGCGCGCCGTGCGCCGAGGCGATGGTGCGGGGCGTGTGCCGCCTCGCCGGCGCCGACTGCGGGCTGGCGATCACCGGCATCGCCGGTCCCGCCGGCGGAACACCGGCCAAGCCCGTGGGGACCGTGTTCGTCGGAGTCGCCGTGGGCGAGGCGGTGAGCACCCACCACTTCCGGTTCGCCGGCGACCGGGCCTCGATCAAGTGGCAGTCGGCCCAGGCCGCGCTCGACCTGTTGCGCCGGCGGCTGGCGGAGGCGCCGGGACGGTGATGCGCGGCCCGAGCGACCGGACGGCCGGCGCGGCAGGTAACCGGGAGCCCGGGTGGCCGAATCCGGAAGCCGCCCGTCGCGGCCGGCGCGCCGGGCTCGAGGACAGCGGGCGCGTTCGAGCCTTCGTCGCCGTCCTGCTGTCGGACGAGGTGCGCGCGGCGCTGGCCGCCGAGATCAGGTATCTCCAGTCCCGCGCACCGGACGTCGCGTGGGTCCCGCCCGAGAACCTCCACCTGACGCTCAAGTTCCTGGGCGCGGTCGAGGAGGAGCGCGTCCCTCTCGTGGGCCGGGCGCTGGCCGCCGTGGCTGCCCGGATGGATGCCTTCGACCTGGCGATCGCGGGACTCGGTGCCTTCCCCAGCGTCACCCGGCCGCGCGTCCTGTGGGCCGGCATCAGCGCGGGCGCCGAGGCGCTGGCCTGCCTGGCCGGGGAGATTGAAGACGCGCTCGCCGCGCTCGGCTTTGCCCGTGAGGAGCGCCCCTTCGCGGGCCACGTCACCCTGGGCCGCGTGCGCGTGCCGCGCCGTGACCCGGTGCTGGGCGAGGCGCTCGCGGCCGGTCTCCGACGCCCGTTCGGCCGCACGGTCGTGGACCGCCTGACCCTCATTCGGAGCGATCTCTCGCCCCGCGGCGCCCGGTACACGCCGCTCGATTCCTGGCCGCTGGGCACCTGAGCGGGGGACCTTCCGGGGAGAAACTCACCGCCGGCGGCCCGGGACGGTCCGGCACGGTGGGCCCGGCGCCGGCAAGACACGACGAATCCGCGGGGTTGGCGACCAGCCGGCCATCCTTCACGGGCCTGGCAAAGCCCTTGCCTCGGCTCCTGCCCGATGAGGAGGCCGGGCATGCACGAGAGGCTGTCGTTCGGCTCAGTCGTCAGCCTGATGGACGCGTTCCTGCTGTGTCTGGGTCTCACCGGGACCGTGGCGGCGCTGGCGCCGGCGTTCCTCCGGATCCTCGTTCGGGTTCGCCCGGCGCGCCGGGAGGGATCGCCGGCGACTGCCCGGCCCGGGCGGTTCTCAGCGCTCGCCCTCCTCGCCTCGCTCCTGCCGGCCGTGGGGCCCGCCCTGGCGGCCGACACCCCCACCGAGCGCGTGCGCGAGCAGGTGCAGCGGGTGCTCCACGTGCTGGAGGATCCGGCGCTGCGAGGCGAGGCGCGCGGGGTGGAGCGCCGGGCCGCCATCCAGCGGGCGGCCGGTGAACTGTTCGACTTCTCCGAGATCACCCGCCGGGTGGTCGGCCCCCACTGGCACGCCCGTACTCCGGCCGAGCGCGAGGAGATCGTGCAGCTGTTCACCGCGCTGCTCGCGCGCTCGTACCTCGCCAAGATCGAGATGTACAGCGGCGAGAAGGTGGTCTACGCCGGTGAGACGCTGGACGGCGACCACGCCGCCGTCCGGACGCGGATCGTCACCCGGGCCGGCACCGAGATCCCCATGGACTACCGGCTGCTCCGGGCCCGCGAGCGCTGGGTCGTCTACGACGTGACGATCGAGGGCGTGAGCCTGGTCGCGAACTACCGCACCCAGTTCAACCGGATCCTCCAGAACGGCTCCCACGCCGAGCTGGTGCGGCGCCTCAAGGCCAGGCTCGAGGAGCCGGCCGCGCCCGCGAGCGGCCGGCACGCCGCGCGCTGATGAGCACAACCCCGACCGCCTCGCCGGTGCCTGACAATGCCAGGCTCCGTCTCCGCGTCCGCGCTCGGATCGTGCCATGGCTCCTGGTCGGGTTCACAGCAACCGGGACCGCTGCCGAGAACAAGGCCTTCAGCCTGGGCTGCGACGAGCAGCCGGGGAGTCGCTTCTTCTGGACTGAGCGGGGCTTCTGCGACCTGCCGTGGCACGGCGCGGCGGCGGCGAAGGGACTCATTATCTGGAACCATGGTCTGCACGGGACCATTGAACAGTGGCGGGCACCGGTCCCACCGGTGTTCCGCCTCATGCAGATGCGCGGCTGGGACGTCCTCGCCATCAAGCGGCACAATCTGGGCGAGGTCGGTGGCGACCATGCGCGCTACCGGGCGGTCCAGCGCACGCTGGAGGAAGTGCGACGACAACGAGAAGCGGGCTACCGCCATATCGTCCTGGCCGGGCAGTCGTACGGTGGATACCTGACCCTCGAAGGCGCCGAGGAGAGCCGGGATGTCTTCGCGGCGGTCGCGTTCGCACCAGGCGTGCGGGCACTCGGAGGCGCGGGCAGTCTCGACCCCTCTATCACCGACCGCATCCTGCAGCGGGTGACTGTCGACCGACTCGTTCTCGTTTTGCCCCGCGATGACGCATTGTTCGGCAATGTGGTTCGCGGCCGGCGCGCCAATGAAGTCTTGGCCCGTCGGCCGCTGTCCTACCTGCTCGTGGATGAGACGAGCAGCATCACCGGACACGGCGGTGCGACGGGTGGCCGGTTCGCCGTGCTCTACGGCACGTGCATGGACGAGTTTCTTTCGAGTCCGATCGTTCCTCGCGGGCGGTTCTTCTGTCCGCCTGGCGACGAGGACCGCGCGGCGCTCGAGCTCTTGCTGCCGGGAGGCTTGGGGTCTACCGTGCTCAGCGAAGCGAGCGCCGGTTCGCTCGGTGTCGCGGGGCTCGTCGGCCTGTGGCGAGCGTTCCTGGATGACACCGCGATCCTGTTCGGTCTCGTCGAAAGCGCGCCGGGGATGCCGCGAGCGCTCTACCGGTGGGCGCATACGCGGGTGGGCGGCGGGACGTATCCGGCCATCATCCGCGACGGGCAGGTTGCGGTGACGTTCCCGAACGGAGCGCGGATCCTGGTGAAGCCCGCCGCCGGGGACCCGACGTTGACGTGGACGTCTGCCGATGGAGCCAGGGTCCTGTCTGCCGGCCTCCGTAAGATCCACGCTTCCCCGTAGCGACTCGCCGGCTTCCCTGGCGACCCCAGCGCCGCCCCGCCCCCCGGCCCCAAGATATGGGGGACCCCGTCCGTGCACAACTCCAGACATTGACGGTGCCGCGACCGGACCCCTAGAATGCCGCCAATGCACCCTGGCAAGGAGAAGCCCATGGCGGAGGCCCGGAGCGACCGGCGGCAGGCCCTCGAGCTCGCGATCTCCCAGATCGAGCGACAGTTCGGAAAGGGGGCCATCATGCGGCTGGGGGCCGGCGGCCCCCTGGAAGAGATCGCCGTCATCCCGACCGGGGCGCTGAGCCTGGACGCCGCCCTGGGCATCGGGGGCCTGCCCCGGGGCCGCATCGTGGAGATCTACGGCCCGGAGTCCTCCGGCAAGACCACCCTGGCCCTGCACGTCGTGGCCGAGGCCCAGCGCCTGGGTGGGGTGGCCGCCTTCATCGACGCCGAGCACGCGCTCGACCCGAACTACGCCCGGAAGGTCGGCGTCAACGTCGACGAGCTGCTGATCTCCCAGCCCGACACCGGCGAGCAGGCCCTGGAGATCGCCGAGACGCTCGTCCGCTCCAACGCCGTCGACGCCATCGTCGTCGACTCGGTGGCGGCGCTGGTGCCGCGGGCCGAGCTGGACGGCGACATGGGCGACGCCCTGCCGGGCCTGCAGGCGCGACTGATGTCGCAGGCCCTGCGCAAGCTCACCGCCGCCATCTCCCGCTCGGGCGCCGTCGTCATCTTCATCAACCAGATCAGCGAGAAGATCGGGGTCATGTTCGGGTCGCCGGAGACCACCCCCGGCGGCCGGGCGCTGAAGTTCTACGCCTCCATCCGCCTCGACGTGCGCCGCACCGAGACGATCAAGCAGGGCTCGGAGTCGGTCGGCGTGCGGACCAAGGTGAAGGTGGTCAAGAACAAGCTGGCCCCGCCCTTCCGCGAGGCGGAGTTCGACATGCTCTACGGCGAGGGGATTTCCCGGGCCGGCGCGGTCCTGGACGCCGCCGTCGAGCAGGGCATCGTCGAGAAGTCGGGCACCTGGTACACGCTCAAGAACGAGCGTATCGGCCAGGGCCGGGAGAACGCCCGCAAGTACCTGCAGGACAACCCGGCCGTGCTGAGCGACCTGGAGGCCAAGCTGCGGGAGGCGCTCGGGCTACGGGCGCCGGCGCCGCTCAAGTAGGCGGCGATGGACCTGGACAAGCTCCTGATCGCCAGCGTCGAGCGCGGCGCCTCCGACCTCCACCTCAAGCCCGCCTCCCCGCCCGTGCTCCGCGTGCACGGGCGGCTGGTGCCGCAGCCCGACCTGGGCGTCATCAGCGCCGCCGAGATGGACGCCGTGGCGCGCCAGGTGCTGCCCGAACGGCTCTACCACCAGCTGCGCGACGGGCGCGAAGTCGACGTCGCCTACGCCGTGCGCGACCACGGCCGCTTCCGCGTCAACATGTTCCTGGCCACCGGCCTGATCCGTGCGGTCATGCGCGCCATTCCCTCGCGCAAGCCCCGCTTCGAGGAGCTGAACCTGCCGCCGGTGCTGGAGCGGCTGGCCATGGAGCGACGCGGGCTGGTGCTGGTCACCGGCATCACCGGCTCGGGCAAGTCGACCACGCTGGCGGCGATGGTGGACTTCATCAACCGCAACCGGAACGACCACATCATCACCATCGAGGATCCGATCGAGTTCGCGCACGAGGACATCAACTGTGTGGTCAGCCAGCGCGAGATCGGGCACGACTCGACCAATTTCGCCACCGCGCTCCGGGCGGCCCTGCGCGAGGACCCGGACGTCATCCTGGTCGGCGAGATGCGCGATCCCGAGACGATGGCCGTCGCGCTGCACGCGGCGGAGACCGGCCACCTGGTCCTCTCCACCCTGCACACCCTGAACGCGACCGAGACGATGAACCGCGTCATCGGTACCTTCCCGCCCCACCAGGAGCAGCAGATCCGGGATCAGCTGGCGGCGGTGATCGTCGGCGTGATCTCCCAGCGCCTCATCCCGCGGATCGACGGGCAGGGGCGGGTGCCGGCGGTGGAGGTCATGATCGGCACCGCCCTCATCAAGGACTGCATCCGCGACGCCAAGCGCACGCCCGAGATCCCGGCCTTCATCGCCCAGGGGGCGACCCAGTACGGCATGCAGACCTTCGACCAGTGCCTGCTCCGGCTCTACCGCGACGGGATCATCTCCTACGAGACGGCCCGCGAGGCCGCCACCAACGCCGACGACTTCGACCTCAAGGTCCGCGGCATCTTCTCCACCGGCGAGCTCACCATGGAAGGCGCCGCCGGCCGGGCCCCGGAGGCGCC
>DATLZL010000023.1:0-17332 GCA_035574035.1 Binatia bacterium
ATGGCCTCGGTGGTCGCCAGGTCGTTGTAGGGGGCCACCAGGACCGTCTCGCCGACGGCGTGGGGGATGCCGGCCGAGTCGAAGGTGGGGGCCGGGAACGCCTTCGGCGAGCGGGTGGAGACGCTGATCGCCCCGTAGTCGTGAGTGCCGTGCCAGCCGCCCTCGAACTTGAGGACCTTGTCCCGTCGCCGGTAGGCGCGGGCCACGCGCAGGGCGAAGAACGTCGCCTCGCTACCCGAGGAGGTGAAGCGGACCTGCTCGGCGCAGGGCACCGCGGCGACGACCGCCTCGGCCAGCTCGATGATCGGCTCGTTCAGGAGCATGTAGGTGCTCCCGCCCCGCACCTGCCGCTGCACCGCCTCCACCACCGCCGGGTGGGCGTGGCCGAGCAGCATCGGCCCCGAGCCCAGGAGGTAGTCGATGTAGCGCCGCCCCTCGGTGTCCCAGAGGTACGCTCCCCGACCCTCGCGCACCACGAACTCCAGCGGGCCGTTCCGGTGACTGCCGAGGACACCGCCCGGAAACACCCGCGCCGCGCGCTGCACCCACTCGCTCAGCTCGCCCATGCGATCCAGCCTCCTCGTCGAAGTCCCGCCATCATAGCGGACCCGGCACCAGGACGCCCGAGCCGGCCAGGGCGCCGCGCCGGAGATCGGCCAGGGCGCGGTTGGCGTCCTCCAGCGCGAAGCGGGTGACGGCCGGCCGCACCGGGACGCGGGCCGCCTCGGCCAGGAAGGCCTCGGCGTCGGCGCGCGTGTTGGCGGTCACCGTGCGGATCACGCGCTCGCGGTAGAGGTCGGCGTAGGCCAGGGTCGGGATCGGGCTCATGTGGATCCCGGCCAGCGCCAGGGTGCCGCCCGGCGCCAGGTTCCGGAGCGCCAGCGGCACCAGCTCGCCGGCCGGCGCGAAGATCACGATGCCGTCGGCCGGACGCGGCAGCCGCTCGGTCGCGTCCGCCGCCCACGCCGCTCCCAGGCGCCGGGCCAGGGCCTGGTGGGCCGGGCTGCGCGTGGCCACGTACACCTCGAGGCCCCGGGCGACCGCCACCTGCAGGGTCAGGTGGGCCGAGGAGCCGAAGCCGTAGAGCGCGAGCCGGCCGCCCGGTGGCACCGCCGCCAGCGTGAGCGCCCGGTAGCCGATGATGCCGGCGCAGAGCAGGGGCGCCGCCTCGGCGTCCTCGAAGGCGGGCGGGATCGCGTAGGCGAAGGCCTCGAAGGCCACCGCGCGGTCGGCGTAGCCGCCGTCGGCGTGGTAGCCGGTGCAGAGCGCCGCCTCGCAGAGGTTCTCCCGCCCGCTCGCGCAGAAGGCGCAGGCGCCGCACGTGCGGGCCAGCCAGCCGACGCCCACGCGGGCGCCGGGAGCGAAGCGGCCGGCGCCCGGCCCGGCCCCCACGACGCGGCCGACGATCTGGTGGCCAGGCACCAGCGGCGACCGGACCAGCGGCAGCTCGCCCTCGACGATGTGCAGGTCGGTCCGGCACACGCCGCAGGCGCTGACGGCGATCAGGATCTGGCCGGGGCCGGGGTCGGGCGGCCGGCGCTCCTCGAGGACGAGCGGTCCGGTCTCGACCGGGGCCGGGGCCTTGAGCACCATGGCCCGCATCGGGGACCTCGACCGGCTAGAGTCCGGGGGGCGGCGGTACGCCGGCCCGGGCCAGGACCTTGAGCGCCCGGGCCAGGTGCGGCGCGTCCACCATGCGGCCGCGGAAGACCAGGGCCCAGGCCCCGCGCCGGCGGGCCTCGGCGAAGGCCGCCGCCAGCGCCTGCGCCTCCTCCACCGCCTCGGCCGAGGGCGTGAAGGCCTCGTTGATGACGGGGATCTGGTTCGGGTGGATCGAGATCTTGCCGGTGAACCCCATCTGGACGGCCTCCTCGCACTCACGCCGGAGGCCGTCCAGGTCGGCGATGTCGGTGTAGACGGTGTCCACCGCCTCGACGCCGGCGGCGGCGGCGGCCACGACGCACATCACCCGGGCGAAGCGCGGGACGTCGAGGTAGCGCCCCTGCTCGTCCCGCACGCGGCCGAGCCCCATGGCGGCGCCCAGGTCCTCGACCCCCCAGGACAGCGCGACCACCCGCGGCGAGGCGGCGGCGACCTCGCCGATGTTGAGCAGGCCCTCGGGCGTCTCGGTGGCGATGACCGTGAGGCGGGTCGTGCCGTGCGGGATGCCGTGGCGGTACTCGAGGCCGTCCAGGATCTGGGCGACCTCGCGGACGTCGGCGGCGCGGCGGGGCTTGGGGACGACGTAGCCGTCGGGCCGGCCGGCGATCGTCTCCTCGAGGTCGGCCCGGCCGAGCCCGGTCGCCAGCGGGTTCATGCGCACCCAGCGCTCGCGGCCGCCGAAGTCGAGCTTCTCGAGCCAGCCGCGCACGATCGGGCGGACGGCGGCCTTGCGGTCGGGCGGGACGGCGTCCTCCAGGTCGAGGATCAAGCCGTCGGCCGGCAGCGTGAGCGCCCTGGCCATCATGCGCTCGTTGCCGCCGGGGACGAAGTGGAGCGACCGCCGCCGGGTCGGGCCGAGGGCGGGGCCGGCCGGCGCCCGGCTCATGGGCGCTTGCGCATCATGGCCTGCCGCCGGGCCCGCATCACCAGCTCCCCGTGCTGGTTGCGGGCCCGGTGCTCGAAGGTCACGATGCCCCACTCGGGCCGCGAGCGTGACTCGCGCTTGTCCACCACCTCGGTCTCGGCGTAGAGCGTGTCGCCGTGGAAGACCGGCCGGGGGAACTCGACCTTCTCGAACCCCAGGTTGCCGACGGTGGTGCCGAGCGTCGTCTCGCCCACCGACAACCCGACCGTGATGCCGAGCGTCAGCAGGCTGTTGACGAGCGGCCGCCCGAACTCGGCCCGGGCGGCGGCGTGGAAGTCCACGTGCAGCGGCTGGGGGTTCATCGTCAGGCAGGAGAAGAACATGTTGTCGGCCTCGGTGACCGTCCGGCCGGGCTGGTGCTGGAAGACCTGTCCGACGCTGAGCTCCTCGAAGTATTTCCCGGGCATGGCGCGCTCTCCTCCGTGGGGCCGGGCCCCGATGGTATATCATGCCGCCGCGTCATGGACTGCGACGTGGCCGTCGTCGGGGCCGGCATCGTGGGCCTGGCGACCGTGTGGGCGCTCACCGAGCGCGCCCCGCGGACGCGCGTCGTCGTGCTCGAGAAGGAGCCCGGGGTCGGGCGCCACCAGACCGGCCACAACAGCGGCGTCATCCACGCCGGCATCTACTACCGGCCCGGCTCGGCCAAGGCGCGCCTCTGCGTGGAGGGCGGGCGGCTGCTCACCGAGTTCTGCGACCGGCACGGCATCCGGTGGGAGCGCTGCGGCAAGGTGATCGTCGCCACCCGCCCCGACGAGCTGCCGCGCCTGGCCGCCCTCTACGAGCGGGGCGTCGCCAACGGCGTGCCGGGCCTGGCCCTGATCGGCCCCGAGCGCGTGCGGGAGCTCGAGCCCCACGCCGCCGCCCTGCAGGCGATCCACTCGCCCCACACCGGCATCGTGGACTACCGCGAGGTCGCCGCCGCGCTGGCCGCCGAGGCCGAGCGCCGCGGGGTGACCATCGAGACCGGCGCCGGCGTGGAGGCCATCGGGCGCGCCGGCGACGGCTTCGTCCTCGGCACGCCGCGCTGCGAGGTGGCCGCGCGGCGCCTGATCAACTGCGCCGGCCTCTACGCCGACCTCGTGGCCCGCCGGGCCGGCGCCGCCGCCGACGTGCGCATCGTCCCGTTCCGCGGCGAGTACTACCACCTGCGGCCCGAGCGCCGGCACCTGGTGCGCGCCCTGATCTACCCCGTGCCCGACCCGGCCTTTCCGTTCCTCGGCGTGCACTTCACCCGGACCGTCCACGGCGAGGTCGAGGCCGGCCCGAACGCCGTCCTGGCCTTCGCCCGGGAGGGCTACCGGTTCGGCCGGGTGAACCCGCGGGAGCTGCTCGGCACGCTGACCTACCGCGGCTTCTGGGCGATGGCCCGCCGCTACTGGCGGACCGGCGCCTACGAGATGTACCGCTCGCTCAGCAAGGCCGCGTTCGTCCGCGCCCTGCAGCGCCTGGTGCCCGACCTCCGGCCCGAGGACGTCGTGCGGGGCGGCAGCGGCGTGCGGGCTCAGGCCGTGAGCCCCGACGGCTCCCTGGTGGACGACTTCCGCATCGTCGAGACGGCCGACGCCGTGCACGTCCTCAACGCCCCGTCGCCGGCGGCCACCGCCTCGCTGGCCATCGGGCGCCACATCGCCGCGCTCGCCGCCGACCGGTTCGGGCTCAAGTAGGTCGCCGGCACGGGCCCGACCCCGCTGTGGACGGCTGTGGACAGTGTGGGCGGCGTGCCGCCGCGATCGAAAATCCCTCTGTTGACAAGGACTTGGCCACCGGGCTAGTCTTGGCCGACATGATCACCGTGCCGGCCAGGCGGGTGAAGCAGTTCGGCGTGGAGTTCTACCAGGCCGGGCTCTCCGCCAAGGACATCGACCGGCTGGTGAAGTTCGAGGTCCTGGGCTACGCAGGCGGTCCCAAGGAGAGCCGGCCCAAGCCGCCGGCGTCCAAGGCGCGGTCGCGGGTCAACTGGGACGCCCTGGAGCGGCGGATCAGCGAGAGCGAAACGGCCTACCAGCGGCCGGTCATCCGCCGCAAGATCGACGAGCTGGTCCAGTACTACCGCGAGTGCAAGGACTCCGGTACCCTGCCGCCCATCCCGGGGGCGGTGATCATCACCTCGGAGCGGCGGTTCACGTTCACGCCGGTGGCCGGCCACCACGACATCGGCCTGCTGCAGATCCCGGAGGAGCACGGCGTACTCCGGGTGCTCGACGGCCAGCACCGCCTGCTGGCCCTGCACGCGCTCAACCAGTCGGGCGAGCCGATGGCGCTGGAAGTGCCGGCCGTGCTGTTCGACACGCTCGACGCCCGGCAGATCGTCGAGCTGTTCGTCACCATCAACGCCAAGCACACCCGGCTCAACCCCTCGCACATCATCAGCCTGGCCGGCCGCAAGCTCTACCCCGACCCCAACCAGGCGCTGGCCCACGACGTCATCCGCTCGCTCAACGAGGACGAGACCTCCCCGCTGCACGGGGAGATCAAGATGCTCGGCACCGGCCGCGGCCGCGTGAGCCAGGCGCCGCTGGCCGAGGAGATCGTGGACCTGCTGGAAACCGTGGAGAAGGTCGGGGGCGGGACCCGGATCAACGAGCTCCGGCAGGGCGCCAAGCGGTTCTTCCTGAACTACGTCAAGGCCATCGCCGCCACCTTCCCGACCGCCTGGGCCGGCCGCAAGTACTCGATCAAGACCGGGGCCGCGCTGCGCGCCTTCATCCGCGTCACGCCCGACGTGATGGCCCGGGCCCGCGAGCTGCGCCGCGACCCGTTCGAGGCCCACGCCATCCGGGAGGCCATCAAGCCGTGGGCCGAGCGCCTGCGCGACCGGCGCTTCGAGACCGAGGGCGAGTGGCGGCTCAAGCTCGCCGGCGGTACCCGGGGCACCGTCGAGGCGCTGGCCCGCGAACTGCGCGACGCCCTGCGCTGAGCCCCCGCGCCGCCGACGGCGTCGGCCGGCGGCGGATCGGGTAGACTGACCCGCCGATGTCCCGACCCGCGACCGATCCGCCCGTCACGTCCGGAGGACCGCCCATGAAGCGCCTGGTGACCGTCGCCGTCTGGCTCGCCGTCCACGCCGTCTGGCTGGCCCTCGCCCCGCCCGCGCCGGCGCAGGACGCGCTGCGAACGCCGCTTGCTCAGCCCGTCAAGGCCCGGCTCGGCATGCTCAACGTGCCCGCCCTGTCCCCGCTCTACCTGCTGCCGGAGTACGCCGCCCGCTACAACGTCCAGGTCGAGACGGTGATGTTCCAGCGCTTCGCCGACGCCCGGACGGCGCTGGCGGCCGGCGACCTCGACATCACGGCCTTCGGCCCCCAGGACATCACGCTGGCGGTGGCCCAGGGCGCGCGCTCGCTGGTCGGCGTGGCCGGCGTCGGTTCCGGCAACGACTGCCTGCTGGTCCGCAAGGGCGAGGACATCCGGGACTGGAAGGAGGTCGCCGGCCGGCGCATCGGCGTCGGCGCCGGCTCCATCTCCTGGCTGAAGTTCGCCGCCTCGGTCACCGAGCACGGCCTCGAGTACGGCCGGCTCAAGGTCACCAACATCGTGGGCGGCGGCGCCAACTACCTCAAGGCCCTGCAGGGCCGCGAGATCGACCTCGCGGTGGTGTGGCAGCCGTTCTGCGCCCAGGCCATCACCGAGGGCTGGGGTCAGTACCCGAGCATCGACCACAACCGGTCCCGGGCCGTGGGGGGCCTCATCGCCGTGCTGGCCGTCAACCGCGGCTTCATGGAGCGCCACCGCGAGGCCGTGCAGCGGCTGGTGGTCGCCTACACCGACATCCTCACCTTCGCCTCCGCCAACCGGGAGCGGTGGTCGAAGATCTACGCCGAGAAGGCCGGGCTGCCGGAGGCGGTGGCGGCGGAGTCCATTCGCATCACCCGGCTCGACCCCACCCTGCCCCTGGCCTCGATCGTCCGGATCTCGAAGTTCCTGTCCGACCACGGCGTGATCACCCGGGACGTCTCGGGCGAGATCCCCCAGCACTACACCTACGAGTTCCTCTCCCGGGCCACCGGCAAGTCACCGGTCGAGCTGGGCCAGACCATGTAGCCGGCCGCGATGGCGCGGCGCGGCCCCTGGTTCCTCCTCCTGCCGCTCGGGCTCCTGGTCCTCTGGCATCTGGCGGTCACGCGCGAGTGGGTGGCGCCGGGCATCATCCCGGCGCCGGCCCAGGTCGCGGAGTCCTGGCACCGCTGGATCTTCGGCCCCCGGGGCCTCGGCCTCAACCCCTACTCCGGCACCTGGCTGGACAACGTCCTCTACTCCACGCGGCGGGTGCTCCAGGGGTTCCTCATCGCCGCCGCCGTGGCCGTCCCGCTCGGGCTGCTGATCGGCTGGCACCGGCTGGTGGCGCGCCTGGTGGACCCCTCCATCCAGCTGCTGCGCCCGGTCCCCATCACCGCCTGGCTGCCCTTCTCCATCGCCGTGTTCGGCATCTACGACGCCGGCGCCCTGTTCCTGATCGGGCTCGGCGCCTTCTACCCGATCGTCGTCAACACGACCCACGGCGTGCGTGACACGCCGCTGGTGCTGCTGCGGGCGGCCCGGATGCTCGGCGCCGGGTCGGCCACCATCCTCCGGTCGGTCGTGTTCCCCTCCGCCCTGCCCGCCATCTTCACCGGCCTCCGCCTCGGCGTCGGCGTCGCCTGGACGGCGGTGATCGTGGCCGAGATGATCGCCGTCAAGTCCGGCCTCGGCTACGTGCTGTGGGACGCCTACTACGTCGGGCGGATGGACATCTGCGTGGCGACGATGGTCTCGGTGGGCCTGCTCGGCTTCCTCTCCGACCGGGCGATCTACGCCCTCTCGCGACTGGTCCTCCGCTGGCGCACGCTCGAGGCCCATGGCTGACCCGCCGGCGATCGAGGTCCGCGAGGTCTGGAAGGAGTTCGTCAAGCGGGGCCGCCGGGTCGAGGCCCTGCACGCCGTCGACTTCACCGTCGAGCCCAACGAGTTCGCCGCCGTGCTGGGGCCGTCGGGCTGCGGCAAGTCCACGCTGCTCAACATGGTGGCCGGCTTCGACCGGCCCACCCGTGGCACGGTCCGCGTGCACGGCCGGCCCGTGGAGGGGCCGCACCCCAGCCGGGGCATCGTGTTCCAGGAGCCGGCGCTGTTCCCCTGGTACACCGTGCTCGACAACATCACCTACGGGCCCCGGACGCTCGGCCTGCCGGCGGCCCAGTACCGGCCGCGGGTCCAGGCGCTGATCGAGCAGGTCGGCCTGCGCGGGTTCGAGTCGCACTACCCGGCCGAGCTGTCGGGCGGCATGAAGCAGCGGGTGAGCCTGGCCCGGGTGCTGGTGATGCAACCCGAGATCCTCCTGATGGACGAACCGTTCGGGAGCCTCGACGCCCAGACCCGGACGCTCATGCAGGAGCTGCTGCTCTCGGTCTGGGAGCGCCACCACCAGACGGTCCTGTTCATCACCCACGACGTGGAGGAGGCGCTGCTGCTGGCCGACAGCGTGTCGGTCATGACCGCCCGGCCGGGCCGGATCAAGAAGCGCCTGGCGGTGGACCTGCCGCGCCCGCGGACGGTCGAGCTCACCACGTCGCCCGTCTTCAACGCGCTCAAGCGCGAGGTGCTGGCGCTGATCCGCGAGGAGAGCCGGCGGGCCGCCGCCGAGGCCTGAGGGCCGGCTCCCCTCAGGCGGCCCGCGCGGCGCGCGCGATCCGCCGCTCGATCGAGGGGTGCGAGAAGAGCAGGACCTCCTTCCAGCGGGGCGGGCGGCGCTCGGCCAGGTTCAGGGCGGCCAGCCGCTCGAGCGCGCGGACGAACGCGCCGGGATCGCCGGTCACGGCCAGCGCGAAGTCGTCGGCCCGGCGCTCCAGGCGCCGCGAGAAGCCGTTGACGGCCGGCGTCGCGACGAGCCCGACCCCGAGCAGGACGAGCGCCAGCCAGGGCAGGCCGGCCGGGTCGGCGGGGCCGTGGAGGTCGAACCAGTTCACGCCGGCCCGCAGCAGCCGGTCGGCGATCCAGAGGGCCAGCAGGGTGACCGCCGCCTGCACACCGAGCCCGCGCCAGACGTCCCGGCGGACGTGGTGGCCGAGCTCGTGGGCCAGGACGGCCTCCACCTCGTCGGGGGTGAAGTCGCGGACCAGCGTGTCGAAGAGCACGATCCGCCGCGTGCGACCGAGGCCGGCCAGCGCGGCGTTGGCCGTGCGGCTCTTGCGCGACTGGTCGGCGACCCACACGCCGACCACCGGCACGCCGGCGCGGGCGGCCAGGTCCAGCAGCCGCCGCCGCAGCCCGTCGTCGGCGAGCGGCTCGAGCCGGTAGAAGAGCGGTAGCAGCCACACCGGGAACACGAAGGCCAGCCCGACCTCGAAGCCGACCAGCACGCCCGCCGCCACCAGCCACCAGAGGGCGGTGGTCGCGACCAGGGCGTAGATCACCTCCACGGTGATCAGCCCGAGGACGCCGGCAATCGCGGCCCCCTTCAGGCGCTCGCCGAGCCAGCCTCGGAGCGGCTGGTGCAGCAGGCCGTACCGGAGCGGCAACCAGTAGCCCCGAAGCCACGCCAGCGGCGCCGTGAGGACGCGCTCGCCGAGCCCGAGCGCCACGGCGACCACGGCCACGCGCCAGGCCAGGGCGCTGTGGAGCCGCCCGGCCGCCTCCGCCACCGGACGAGCGACGCCGGCGGCCAGCACGGCGCCGAGGTAGAGGATTTCGACGGCCAGTCCGGTCAGGCCCAGCCAGAACCGCAGCCAATGGTAGCGCCGGGCGCGCGCGTCGTCGGCCGGCATCGGCGCGGACGGCGCTCAGGCGGGCCGCGAGGCGGCCCCTCGCACGAGGGCGTCGAGCGCGTCGCAGACCCGCCCGGGCAGATCCCCCTCGGCGGGCGCCGAGCAGGAGTAGCCCAGGTCGTGGCTGCCCCGGACCACGAGCAGCTCCGTGCGGGCGGGGATCAGCGACCGGGCCCGCTCCAGCTCCTCGAGCGACCCGAACGGGTCATGGGTGCCGTGGACGAACAGGGTCGGCGTCCGGAGCCGGGAAAAGTGCTCTGTCCGCCACTCCCCCGGCCGGGCGGGGGGATGGAGCGGATAGGCCAGCAGCACCAGCGCGTCGGCCAGGGCCGGCTCCTCGGCCGCAAGCACCGAAGCCTGCCGGCCGCCGTAGGAGAGGCCGCTGAGGATCAGGCGCCCACTGACCATCCCGCGCACCGCCTGCGCGGCGTGGCGCAGACCCATTCGGTCCCGCTCGGCCCCGGCCGGCGACGGCGGGCCGTGCGGGCGCGCCTGGCGGAAGGGCAGATCGCAGCGGAGCACCAGACGACCGGCTGCGGCAAGCCCGTCGGCCAGGTCGACCAGGAGAGGCGCACGGCAGTCGCTGCCGGCGCCGTGGGTGAGGACGATCGCGTCGGCGACCGGCGCCGCCGGCCGGTGCAGGAATCCCCGCACGGCCGGCAGGTCTGCGGCCGGGACCTCGAACGCCTCGACGGTGACCGCCGCCCTTCGCACGAGCTCATGGTACATGCCGCCCGACACGGCCGGGTGCGGCACGGCGACCAGCGCGGGGCCGTGAGGCCGGTCGGGCCCGGTACTGCCTTCCCTGCGGGCTCGAGCCGGTCCGGGAGCCCGAGCGCCCAGGTGAGGTGCTGGACCACGCTAGACGACGCCGTCGGCGCGGAGGCGGGCGATCTCCTCGGGCGAGTAACCGAGCTCGCCCAGGATCTCGTCGGTGTGCTGGCCGTGCTCGGGGGCCGGCAGACGGACGGCGCCCGGCGTGCGCGACAGGACGACCGGCAGGCCCTGCACGCGGATCTCGCCGCGCGTGGGGTGGCGGACCGGGACCGCCAGGCCCAGGTGCTGGACCTGCTCGTTCTCGAAGACCTGCTTCACGTCGAGGATCGGGCCGGCCGGCACCCCGGCCGCGTTCAGGCGCTCGATCCACTCCGCGCTCGGACGGGCGGCGAAGATGCCGTTGAGCGCCTCGTTGAGCGCCCGGCGGTGGCGCGACCGGTCGGCCATCGTCTTGAAGCGCGGGTCGTCGAGGAGATGGGGCGCGCCGAGGGCCTCGCACAGGCGCCGGAACATCACCTGACCGGAGGCGGCCACGTTGATGTGGCCGTCGGCGGTGGTGAAGACTCCGGTGGGGATGCCGGTCGGGTGGTCGTTGCCGGCCTGCGGTGGGATCTCGCCGTCGATCAGCCACCGGGCGGCCTGGAAGTCGAGCATGGTCACCATCGCCTGCAGCAGGGAGGTGTGCACCCACTGCCCGCGGCCGGAGCGCTCGCGCTCGAGCAGCGCGACCAGGATCCCCTGGGCCAGGAAGAGCCCGGCGGTCAGGTCGGCCACCGGGATGCCGGCGCGGACCGGGCCCTGCCCGGGCAGGCCGGTGACGGACATCAGGCCGCCGAGCCCCTGGGCGATCTGGTCGTAGCCCGGCCGGTCGCGGTAGGGCCCGGTCTGGCCGAAGCCGGAGATGGAGCCGTAGACCAGGCGCGGGTTGACCCGGGACAGCGTCTCGTAGTCGATGCCGAGCCGGTGCTTGACGTCGGGGCGGAAGTTCTCGACCAGGACGTCGGCCCGGCGCACCAGCCGCTCCAGCACCTCGCGCCCCCGCGGGTGCTTGAGGTCGAGCGTCATCGCGCGCTTGTTGCGGTGCAGGTTCAGATAGTCGAAGCCGAGCGCCGTGGAGTCGCCCTCGACGGCCTCCCGCGTCTCGACCTTGATGACCGACGCCCCCAGGTCGGCCAGCTGGCGGACGGCCGTCGGGCCGGCCCGGGCCCGGGTCAGGTCGATGACCGTGTACGGCGCGAGCGGCAGGCTCACCGCGCCGGCGGGCCCGGCAGGATGGCGGAGGCCGAGAGCGAGGCGGGATTGCGCTGCGGCCACCGGCCGGCGTCCACCGCGGTGAGGAAGTCGAGCACGGCGCGGTTGAAGAGGTCCGGCTCCTCCAGGTTGATCGTGTGCCCGCTCTTGGGCAGCACGACCAGCCCCGAGTACGCCAGCCGGCGCTTCATGAACAGGGCCGGCTCCAGGCACGGCTCGTCCTCGTCGCCGGTCACGATCAGGACCGGCACCGCGCAGCGGGCCATGGCCTCGCCGAGGTCGAAGATGGACGGCCGCGTGAGCTGCACGCCCCGCAGCGTGAGAGCGTGCCCGCGGGCCGAGCCCTCGGCCAGGTTCCGGAAGAACTCCTGCCAGCCGACCGGGTCCTTGTCCAGGAACTGCACGCGGGTCGGCCCCTTGGCGTAGACCTCGGCCGCCTTCTCCATGCCCTCGGTCTCGAACGTCCGCGCCGTGGCCTCCACGTCCCGCCGGAACCGCTCGCGGTCGCCGGGGACGCTGCCGTAGCCGGCGCCGGCGACCACCGCCGACCGGGTCCGCTCCGGATAGCGCAGCGCGAAGTGCAGCGTGGCGTAGCCGCCCATGGAGAGGCCGCACACGTGCGCCCGGTCGATCCTCAACGCGTCGAGCAGGCCGCGCAGGTCGTCCACCGCCCGGTCCTGGGAATACGCCCGCGGGTCATCGGGCACGTCGGAGGGCGGGTAGCCGCGCGCGTTGTAGGCGATGGTGCGGTAGCGCCGGGCGAAAAACCGCACCTGCGGCCGCCACGAGCGGTGATCGCCGGCGAACTCGTGGACGAACACGAGCGGCGTGCCCTGCCCGACCTCTTCGTAGTAGAGCTTGACCCCGTCGTCGACGGCGGCGAGCGGCATGCGGGACCTCCGGCAGCCCGGTCAGTCCGACCAGGGGAAGTTGGCTTCGAGGATCTCGAACGTCCGGGTGCCGCCGGGCAGCCGGGCGGTCACCGTCTCGCCCACCCGCTTGCCGATGAGCGTGCGGGCCAGGGGGGACAGGATCGAGATCTTCCCGGCCGCCGGCTCCGCCTCGTCGGAGCCCACGATCCAGTACCGGTGCTCCTTGCCCGTGTCGTCCTCCAGCCGCACGGTGGACCCGAAGGTGATGCGGTCGCCGCCCTGCGGCGGGTCGATCACCTCGGCGGCGCTGACCTTGCCCTCCAGCTCGGCGATGCGGCCCTCGATGAAGCTCTGCTTCTCGCGCGCCGCGTGATACTCGGCGTTCTCGGACAGGTCACCGTGGGCGCGGGCCTCGGCGATGGCCCGGGCGATGGCCGGCCGGTCCACGCGCTTGAGCCGGTCGAGCTCGGCCGCCAGCCGGTCGTACCCGGCGCGTGTCATCGGTGTACGCTGGATCGTCATGGCGGTAACTTACCACGCCGCTGAAACCCGGTGTACCCTGGCCCGGTGACTCCCGTGGCGCTCCGGGGCCTCGGACTCTGCGCCGTCCTGATGCTGCTGGCCGCCTGCAACCGCTCGCAGGCGGACGCGCCGAAGCCCGCGCCGGCCGCGAGTCCGGCCGGCCCCCGCCCGCTGGCCGTCACGGTCGCCCCGGCCGTGGAACGCACCACCGAGCGCAGCGTGGAGACCACCGGCAGCCTGCTGGCCTGGGAGGAGGTGCAGGCCCGGGCCGAGCAGGTGGGAACGATCGCCCGGCTCCGGGTCGACCTGGGGGATCGGGTGCAGGCCGGGCAGGTCCTGGCCGACTACGACCGCCGGGAGTTCGAGCTGACGGTCGAGCAGGCGCGGGCGCAGGTGGCCCAGGCCTCCGCCAACGTCCGCCGGCAGCGCGACGCGCTGGCCACGCTGGAAGCCGACGTGGCCCGGGCGCAGTCGCAGTACGAGTGGGCCCAGGCGGAGCTGGAGCGGGCCCAGCAGCTCTTCGACCGCCAGCTCGTCGCCCGGCGCGACGTCGACAACGCTCGCACCGCCCACCAGGTGGCGGCCGCCCAGCTCGCGGCGGCGCGGGTCGCCCTGGCCCAGCACCCCGACCAGGTCCGCGTCGCGGAGGCCGAGCTCGACCGCGCGCGGGCCGCGCTCGGCATCGCCGAGAAGCGCCTGGCCGACGCCACGGTCCGGTCCCCGATCGCGGGGCTGATCGCCCGCCGCCACGTGGCGGCGGGCGAGTTCGTCAAGGACAACACGCCTCTGTTCACCATCGTCGTTCCCCACCCGCTCAAGTACGTCGGTACCGTGCCGGAGCGGGCCGCGCCGGCGCTGCGGATCGGACAGACCGTCCGCCTGGCGGTGGAGGCCTATCCCGGCCGGACGTTCAGCGGCACCGTCACCCGGCTGGCGCCGGCCGTCGACGTGCAGACGCGCACGCTGGCCCTGGAGGCGAGGGTGCCCAACGACAACGAGGTCCTGCGGCCGGGCTTCTTCGCCAAGGGCAGCGTCGTCATCGAGCCCCGGGCCCGGGGCGTTTATGTGCCGGCCGAGGCGATCACTTACGTGGCCGGGCTGACCAAGGTCTTCGTCGTCGCCGACGGGGTCGCCCGCGAGCGGCTGGTCCGGACCGGCGAGCGCGCCGACGGGTGGGTCGAGATCCTCCCCGACCCGGACGCCGCCCGGACCGTGAAGCGCGGCGAGATGGTCGCCACCGCCAACCTGCCGTCCCTCTTCGAGGGCGCGCCCGTGGTCGTTCCCGCCCGATGAGCCTGCTGGAGGTCTTCGTCCGGCGGCCGGTCTTCACGACCATGCTCATCACCTCGCTGGTGGTGCTGGGCATCGCCTCCTTCTTCCAGCTGGGGGTGGACATCTTCCCGAAGGTGGACCTGCCCACCATCACCATCACCACCCGGCTGCCGGGCGCCTCGCCGGAGGAGGTCGAGAGCCAGATCACCAAGACGATCGAGGAGGCGGTCAACACCATCGCCGGGCTCGACGAGCTGCGCTCCAGCTCGATCGAGGGCCAGTCGCAGGTGTTCGCGACCTTCGTCCTCGAGCGAAACGTCCAGGAGGCCGCCAACGACGTGCGGGAGAAGGTCTCGGCCGTTCTCTCGCGGCTGCCGCCCGGCACCGAGATGCCCGTCATCGAGAAGGCCGATCCCGACTCGGCCCCGGTGCTGGCGGTGGTCGTCTCCGGCCGGCGCAGCGCCCGGGAGATCACCGAGATCGCCGACAAGAAGATCAAGCGCCAGCTGGAAACGGTGAAGGACGTCGGCGCCATCACGCTGGTCGGCGGGCGCAAGCGCGAGATCCAGGTGTTCGTGGATCCCGACCGCCTGTCGGCCTACGGGCTCTCCATCCAGCAGGTCAAGGACGCCCTGGCCCGGCAGAACGTGGAGATCCCGGGCGGCCGCCTCACCGGCGGCGCCCGCGAGGAGGGCCTGCGGACGCTGGGCCGGATCGAGTCGCCGGCCGCCTTCGAGGACCTGATCGTCGCCGACTTCAAGGGCGGCCCGGTGCGGGTACGGGACGTGGCCGTGGTCGTCGACGGCGAGGAGGAGCCGCGCACGCTCTCCCGCCTGAACGGCCGCAACGCCGTCTCGCTGGTGATCCGCAAGCAGTCGGGCACCAACACGGTGGCGGTGGTGGACGCCCTCAAGGCCCGCCTGGCCGAGATCCAGAAGACCCTGCCGGCCGACATCCAGTTCGAGGTCGTGCGCGACCTCTCCCGCTTCATCCGCCGCTCGATGCACGAGGTGCAGGACCATCTGCTGCTCGGCGGGCTGCTGGCCAGCCTGATCGTGGCGGTGTTCATCGGCAACCTGGTCTGGTGGGAACTGGCGGCGGTGGCCGGGATCGTGGCCGTGCTGGGCGCGGCCTTCGCCACCGGCGACACCGATCTCCTGCTGCGGGTGACCGCGGCGGCGGCGGTGGTGACGATGGCCTTCTTCGCCGCCGTGCGCAGGCTCCGCCCGGCGTTCGTGGCCGCGCTGGCCATCCCGTGCTCGATCGTGGCCACCTTCACCGCCATGCGGGCGGCCGGCTTCACCCTGAACAACCTGACGATGCTGGGGCTGTCGCTCTCGACCGGCATCGTCATCGACGACGCCATCATCGTGCTGGAGAACATCTACCGGCACATCGAGGAGGAGCGGCGGTCGCCGTTCGAGGCCGCCATCACCGGCACCCGGGAGATCGCGCTGGCGGTCACCGCCACCACCCTCTCCCTGGTCGTCATCTTCCTCCCGGTGGCCTTCATGGGCGGCCTGGTGGGCAAGTTCTGGAACTCGTTCGGGCTCACCGCCACGTTCGCGATCATGGTGTCCCTGCTGGTGGCCTTCACGCTGACGCCCATGCTGGCAGCCCGCATCTTCGCCGCCGACGCCCGGGCCGGCGGCGGCCACGTCTCCAAGGAGGGCCGCCTGTACCGCGTGATCGAGCGCGGCTACGAGACCCTCCTCGCCTGGTGCCTGCGCCACCGGTGGGTGGTCGTGCTGGCCTGCCTCGCCATCCTGGTGGCCGGCGGCTTCCTGCTGCGGACCTCGAAGCTCGAGTTCGTCGTCAACGACGACATGAGCGAGTTCGAGGTGGTGGCCGAGGCCCCGCCCGGCTCCTCGCTCGAGCGCACCGCCGCCCTGATCGCCGACATGGAGGCGGAGATCCGGAAGATCCCGGAGGTGGTGACGCTGTTCTCCACCGCCGGCGTCCGCGGACAGGCCCAGGCCAACGTCCAGGACATCTCGATCTACGTCGGCCTCAAGCCCCTCAACCAGCGGCGGCGCAGCCAGGACGAGATCAAGCAGGAGGTCCGCCAGCGCCTGCGGGCGTTTCCCGGCACCCGGGTCAGCGTGCAGAACATCAACCTCATCGGCGGCGGCGGCTTCCGCCAGACCGAGTTCAACCTGATCCTGCGCGGGCCCGACCTCAGCCGGCTCGACGCCTTCGCCGGCCGGGTCATGGCCGACCTGGCCGCCCGGGGCGGCTTCGTGGACCTCGACACCTCGATCGCCAACCGCCAGCCGGAGATCCAGGTCCGCATCGACCGCCAGAAGGCGTCCGATTTGGGCGTGCGCGTCGAGTCCATCGCCAGCGCGCTGCGCACGATGGTCGGCGGCGAGCGGGTCGGCTTCTACCGGGAGCTGGGCGAGCAGTACGACGTCCGGCTGCGGCTCAAGGAGGACTTCCGGGCCGACGGCGCCACGGTGCCCAATCTGTTCGTCCCCGCCGCCGACGGGCGGCTGGTCCGCCTCGGCAACGTGGCCACCGTCGGGCCGGGGATGAGCCCCGGCCAGATCGAGCGCTACGCCCAGGAGCGCTCCATCACCCTGGTCTCGAACCTCTACGGCAAGCCGCTGGCCGAGGCCTACCGGGAGGCCTACGCGGCGGTGGCGGCCCAGCGGATGCCGCCGGAGTACGGGATCGTCACCACCGGTCGCGGCAAGCTACTGCAGGAGTCCATCCGGAGCTTCCTGATCGCGCTGGTGCTGTCGCTGGCCTTCATCTACATCGTGCTGGCCGCCCAGTTCGAGTCGTTCATCCATCCGGTGACGATCATGGTCTCCATGTTCCTGTCCATCCCGTTCGGGCTCCTGACGTTGACGCTTCTCAACTGGCTCGGCGTGTCGGCCTCGACCCTGAACATCTACTCGATCATGGGGCTGTTCCTGCTGATGGGCGTGGTCAAGAAGAACGCGATCCTGCAGGTCGACTACACCAACGTCCTGCGGGGCCGCGGGCTGCCCCGCCTGGCGGCCCAGCTCCAGGCCGACCGCGCCCGCTTCCGGCCCATCCTGATGACCACGCTGGCCATCATCGCCGGCATGCTGCCGGTGGCCCTGGGCCGGGGCGACGGCTCGGCCTCGCGCGCCTCGCTGGCCACGGTCGTGGTCGGGGGCCAGGCCCTCTGCCTGCTGGTGACCCTCATCGCCACGCCGGTCATCTACTCGATGTTCGACGATCTCTCGGGCCTGCGAGCCTTCGCGTGGATCCGCTTCCCGCGGCGCCGCCGGCGGCCGGCCGTCGGCCGGGCGTGGGAGGGCGTGCGCGAGCCGAGCCCG
>DATLZL010000024.1:0-2952 GCA_035574035.1 Binatia bacterium
AGCGCCGTCCCCGCCTGCACCACGGCCCCGATGCGCTCCTCCGGCGTCCCGGCCAGCGCCGCCGCCACCCGGGCGCCGCCCGCCCGGCCGCCGTCGAGCAGGCAGTCGGCCGCCGCCCCGGGGCCGACAATGCGCTCCACCGCCTTCTGCACGCCGGCCAGCGTCTCGGGCCTGACCAGGAGATAGCGGACCTCGCCGAGACGGAGTGCGCCGGTCCCGTCGTCCGTGAGCCGGGCCGGCAGACCGCTCGTCACTTGGTCGCTCGGCTCCAGAGGTTCGAGGCCCAGCCGTCGTGGAGGAGCTCGTGGATCTCGCGCTTGAGGAAGTCGCCGAGGCCCAGGGCGGCGAGGTCACGCCCCTGCCCCTGCAACCGGCGCTCGAGCAGCGCCCCGAAGACGAGCAGGAGCCCGGTCACCGCCGGCGTCTCCACGCCGACGGTCCGGGCCGCCGACTCCAGCAGGGGCAGGCCCAGCGCCACGTCCTCGGTCACATATCGGTGCTGGAAGGTCAGCACCTCGTTCCACAGCCCGCTCTGCGTGAGCCGCTCGCGGGCGCCGGCGCCGTACAGGCCCTCGGCCGCGCGCTCGGGCTCGTAGTACGTGGCCAGCTCGTAGTGCGGGGGCGGGTAGCCCCAACCCTCGCGCGCCGCCACCCGCTCGCCGTCGACCACGTCGATGAGGCGGCGCGTGCTGACCGTCGTGCCGGCGGCGTGGACGTCGAACCACCCCTGGTCGATGGCGCCCGCGTTGAGCAGCACGAGCGGCGGGTGGATCACCGGCCCGGCGTTGGTCAGGGCAGCGTCGAGTACGTCCCGGCACGGTCGCACCGCCGGATAGAGCTCGCGCAGTCGAACGAGGACCGTGTCGGTCCTCGACGCCGGCAGGACGCCGGTCGGCAGGTTGGCGGCGCTCACCGGAGCCGACACCTCGGCCGGACCGGTGAGCCGGGCCAGGTAGGGCAGCGTGCCGGTCTCGGCGAAGGCCAGCGGCAGGCGTCCTCCCGCCCGGACGATCTCCCGGGCCATCACGAAGGCGCCGAGCGTGCCCGGCGTGAGCAGGACGATCTGGCGATCGTCGAGGTGCGGGGCCAGCGCCCGGGCCAGGTCGGCGTGGGCGGTGGCGGGCAGTGCGACCAGGACGACCTCCGCATCCCTGACGGCGACTTCCAGGTCGGCCGTGAGCAGCGCCGGCACGGCCTTGCCCGAGCGCATCTGGCCGCGGAAGCTGATGGCCCCCGCCTGCCGGACGGCCGCCAGCCCCTCGCTCGAGCGGCGCCAGAAGCGCACGGTGTGGCCGGCCAGCGTCAGGTCGGCGGCGGCGGCGTGCGCGCCGTGGCCGCCGCCCAGCACCGCGACCTTCATGGGATCACCCGCGCCCGGCGCAGGGCGCTGATGCGCTCGGCGGGATACCCGAGCCACTCCCGCAGCACCGCCTCGGTGTGCTCGCCCAGCGCCGGGGGCGGGGCCACCGGTGTTCCCATGGCGCCGTCCACCTTGATCGGGCTGCCGAGCGTCGGCACCCGGCCCAGCCGCGGATGCTCCATGTCGACGACCATCTGGCGCAGCCGGACCTGCGGGTCCTCGAGCACGCGGTCGATGCTCTGGATCGGCGCCGCCGGCACGCCTTCGGCCTGCAGGCGCTTGAGCCACTCGTGGGTCGACCGCTGGTGGAAGATCGGCTCCAGTTCGGCCATGAGCGCCTCCCGGTGCTCGACGCGGGCCCGGTTGGTCGCGAAGCGCGGGTCGCTCTCCCACTCCGGGCGCTCCACCGCGACGCAGAAGCCCCGCCAGAACTTCTCGGCGAAGACGGCGACGACCAGGTAGCCGTCGCGGCTGGCCAGCGCCTGGTAGGGGACCACCGACGCGTGGCCCGACCCCTGCGGTCCCGGCACGCGACCGTCCGTCCAGTAGTACTGGGCCAGGTAGGTCAGGAGCGAGACCTGACAGTCCAGCAGCGACAGGTCCACCCACGCTCCGCGGCCCGTCCGCTGCCGGCGGGCGAGGGCGGCGACCACGGCCAGCGCCCCGAACATCCCGCCGGCCAGGTCGCCCATCGGCAGCCCCATGCGGACGGGCGGCCGGCCCGGCTCGCCGGTCAGGCTCATCGCCCCGCCCATCGCCTGCAAGGCGAGGTCGAAGGCCGGCCAGTCACGGTACGGGCCCTCCTGCCCGTAGGCCGAGATGGAGCAGGCGACGATGCGCGGGTTGACCGCGGCCAGGGTCGGATAGTCGCACCCGAGCCGGGCCATCACCCCCGGGCGGAAGTTCTCCCACACCACGTCGGCGTGGCGGACCAGCTCCAGGAACACCTCGCGTCCCTCGGGCCGGGCCAGGTCGAGGGCCAGCGACTTCTTGTTGCGGTTGACGGCGAGGAAGTACGCGCTCTCGCCGTCGGACAGGAAGGGCGGGCCCATCGTCCGCATCGGGTCGCCTCCGTCCGGCTCCTCGATCTTCAGCACCTCGGCACCCAGATCGGCCAGCAGCATCGAGCCGTAGGGGCCGGCCAGCATGCGCGAGAGATCGAGCACCCGGACGCCCTCGAGGAGCCTCACGCCGCGCGGTCCTCGGGTGCCCGCTCGCCCCGCCACCGCGGGTGGTGGTGCGCAGCCCAGTCGGCATCCACGCGCCCGTCCAGCATGCCGGCCAGCGAGGGCCGCGTGGGCGGAAAGGCGAGCGCGAAGAAGAGGTGGCCGGCGAGCGGCAGCAGTGCCGCCAGCGTGACCCAGCGGTGCGCCGCGCGCAGGGCGGCGGCGGCCGTGGGGCCCGGCACGGGCGCGCCGAGGGCGACCGGCACCAGGGCCAAGCCGGTGACGAGCAGCACCGCCGCGCTGGCCGCCGTGAACAGCGCGTTCACCTTCTGGCCGGCGTTGAAGCGGCCCACGCGTGCGTCGAGCCGGGCGCGCGCCGCCGGCTCCGCCGTCAGCCAGCGGGGGAAGCGGGCCAGCCACCGGCGG
>DATLZL010000025.1:0-2579 GCA_035574035.1 Binatia bacterium
GACCGGTCATCTCCCGGGAGGCGGCGCGCGAGGCGCTGGCCGACGCGCCTCTGGACCGACCTCTTCGGCTCACGGTCCGGCGCGGGGAGCAGCGGCTCTCGCTCACCGTCCCGCCGGCGGCCGGGCCGTCCGGGCGTCTCGCGCCTTGACAAGGCGCGAGGAAGCCGCGTACGGTGGCGGCCGGTCGGACCACTCGTCCAGGGCAACATCACCTGACACACGGAGGGGCTATGGAAACGACCAGCAAGACGCATCGGCCGTCGTCCCGCCGTAGCTTCCTGCAGGGGGCCGCCGTGGCCGCCGCGGCGGCCGCGACCATCCCGGCGCCGGCCGCGATCGGCCAGACGACCATCAGCATGCGCTGGCAGAGCACGTGGCCGCAGAAGGACATCACCCACGAGTACGCCCTCGACTTCGCCAAGAAGGTCAACGACATGACCGGGGGCGAGCTCCGCATCGAGGTCCTGCCGGCCGGGGCCGTGGTACCGGCCTTCGGCCTGCTCGACGCCGTCTCCAAGGGCACGCTCGACGGCGGCCACGGCGTGCTCGTCTACCATTACGGCAAGCAGACGGCGCTGGCGCTCTGGGGCTCGGGCCCGGCCTACGGCATGGACGCCAACATGCTGCTGTCCTGGCACAAGTACGGCGGCGGCAAGCAGCTGCTCGACAAGATCTACAAGTCCATCAACGCCAACGTCGTCTCCTTCGTGTACGGCCCGATGCCCACCCAGCCGCTCGGCTGGTTCAAGAACAAGCCCATCAGCAAGCCCGAGGACTTCAAGGGGCTCAAGTTCCGCACCGTCGGCATCTCGATCGACCTGTTCACCGGCCTGGGGGCGGCGGTGAACGCGCTGCCGGGCGGTGAGATCGTCCCGGCGCTGGACCGCGGGCTCATCGACGCCGCCGAGTTCAACAACGCCACCTCCGACCGCGTCCTCGGCTTCCCCGACGTGGCCAAGGTCTGCATGCTGCAGAGCTACCACCAGAACGCCGAGCAGTTCGAGATCCTGTTCAACAAGACCAAGTTCGACGCCCTGCCGGACAAGATGAAGGCCATCATCGAGAACGCGGTGGAGGCGGCCTCGGCCGACATGTCCTGGAAGGCCATCGACCGTTACTCGAAGGACTACCTGGAGATGCAGACCAAGGACAAGGTGCGCTTCTACATCACGCCGCCCGCCATCCTGCGCCGCCAGCTGGAGATCTACGACGAGGTCGCGGCCAAGAAGTCGGCCGACAACCCGCTGTTCAAGGAGGTCGCCGAGTCGCAGAAGGCCTTCGCGGCCCGGGCCGTCAAGTGGGACCTCGACACCAACGTGAGCCGGCGGATGGCCTACGACCACTACTTCGGCCGGCCGGCCAAGCCCGCCCCGAAGTCCTAGGCCGCCAGTGAGGTTTCCCCGGACGGCCGGCCGCCTCCCGGGACGGCCGGCCGTCTGTCGCCTTCGATGAGCCGCCTGATCCGGGCCATCGACCTCGTCAGCTACTGGTCGGGCAAGGCGTTCGCCTGGCTGATCATCGCGCTGACCTTCGTGGTCGCGATCGAGGTCTTCAAGCGTTACATCCTGAACGCGCCGACGGCGTGGATCTTCGACTTCAACAACATGCTCTACGGCACCCTGTTCATGATGTGCGGGGCGTACGCGCTGGCCCTGGGCGGCCACGTCCGGGCCGACTTCCTGTACGGCTCGCTGCGCCCGCGCACCCAGGCCGCGCTCGACCTGGCGCTCTACGTGCTGTTCTTCGTCCCCGGCATCCTGGGGCTGATCTACGCCGGCGCCGACTACGCCGCCGACTCGTGGCGGATCGGGGAGCACTCCACGGTCACCGCCGAGGGCCCGCCCGTCTACCACTTCAAGACCGTGATCCCGGTGGCGGGGGTCCTGGTGATGCTGCAGGGGCTGGCCGAGATCGCCCGCTGCGCGGTGTGCCTCCGGACGGGGGCGTGGCCCGAGCGGCTGCGGGACGTCGAGGAGATCGACGTGGTCGAGACCCAGCTGGCGCACAGCGAGTACGTGGACGAGGAGTCGCGCCGGGTGGCGCTGGCGGGTGCCCACGCCATCGAGGAGGCGGCCCGCCACCGGGCCGTGCGCGAGGAGGAGCCGGGCCCGCGATGAGCGACCCCGCGCTGGGCCTGGCCATGCTGGGTCTCATCGTGGTGGCCATCATGATGGGCTTTCCCACCGCCTTCACGCTGATGGGCCTGGGGATGATCTTCGGCTTCCTCGCCTTCTGGACGCCGGGGCAGCCGTGGTGGCAGAACCACGCCTTCGACCTCATCGTGCAGCGGGCCTACGGCGTGATGACCAACGACACGCTGCTGTCGGTGCCGCTGTTCGTGCTGATGGGCTACGTGATGGAGCGGGCGGCCCTGGTAGACCGCATGTTCCACGCCGTCCAGCTGGCCTTCCGCCGGGTGCCGGCCTCGCTGGCCGTCACCACGCTGCTGGTCTGCGCGTTCTGGGGCATCGCCTCCGGCATCGTGGGCGCGGTGGTGGTGCTGATGGGCGTCATCGCCATGCTCCCCATGCTCAACGCCGGCTACGACGTGCGGCTGGCCTCGGGCGCCATCACCGCCG
>DATLZL010000026.1:0-2241 GCA_035574035.1 Binatia bacterium
CCGGCAGCCGCCGGCGCAGGTCGGCGGCCAGGGCCGGGTCCACCTCGAGCGCGATCACGCGGCCAGCCCGACGCTGGAGCTCGCCGGTCAGCGCGCCCTGCCCGGGACCGATCTCGACCACCAGGTCGGCGGCGGTGGGCGACACCAGATCCACGATGGCGCGCGCCAGGGCGGTGTCGCGCAGGAAGTGCTGGCCTAGGGCCCGGCGGCGGTGCACCCTTTCACCGTACTACGCGGTGGAAAGCTGCTGGCACCCCGGTTGCAGCCATCCCGGGCATGGCCTTCAAGCGCATCCTGGTGGCCACCGACTTCTCGGCGTGTGCCGACGCCGCGCGGGTGGTGGCGACGGCGCTGGCCCGCGCCCTGGGCGCGACGCTAGCCCTGGTCCACGTCCAGTCGCCCTTGCCGACCTATGCCTTCTCCGAGGGCGGCGCCCTGGACCTCGCGCGCCTGGAGGACGAGCAGCGCCGCTGGGCCCTCGAGCGGCTCGAGATACAGGCCGAGGAGACGGCGCGGGCCGCGGGCATCGCGGTGACCACGGCGATCCGGGTCGGGACCCCGGCGGCGGAGATCGTCGAGGCGGCCCGCGAGGCCGGCGCCGACGTCATCGTCGTCGGCACGCACGGGCGGACCGGGCTGAACCGGCTGCTGATCGGCTCCGTCGCCGAGCGCGTCGTGCGCACGGCTCCCTGCCCGGTGCTGACGGTTCGCGACCCCGTTTGCGGGCAGGAGGAGGCCTCGGAAGAGGACACCTAACCGCTTGGCGATCGCGGCCGCGCGCCCTCGGACCCCGCCCGGTCGAGCAGGTCGAGGAAGACCCGGGCCCCGGCACCGAGCGTGCGGGCCTCGTGGTGGATGACGTGGAAGTGCCGGTGGATCCGGAGGCCGCGGAGGCGGACCGTCCGGAGCCATCCGGCAGCCAGCTCCCGGCGCACGGCGTGCACGGACATGAAGGCCAGGCCGAGCCCGGCCATGACGGCTTCCTTGATCGCCTCGGGATGGTCGAGCTCCATCGCCACCGTGAACCGGACGTTGGCCCTCTGGAGCGCGCGCTCGGTGACCTGCCGCGTCGCCGAGCCCTCCTCGCGCATTAGCAGCGGCTGGCCGTTCAGGCGATCGGGCGCGATCACGCGCCGGCCGGCCCAGGGGTGGTCGGAGGGCATGACGAGGACCAGCTCGTCGAGCAGGCCGGCCGTGAGGCACTCCTCGCCCGGAGCCAGCCCGTGACCTCCCACGACGCCGAGGTCGAACTCGTTGGCGCGGAGCCCTTCCTCGATCACCCGTGAGTTGGCGATCCTGAGGCTCACGGCGATGCCGGGGTGGCGGCGGCGCAGGGCGCCGATGACGCGGGGCAGCACGTAGATGCCCGGCGTCGTGCTGGCGCCGATCGCCAGGGAGCCGCGGTGGAGGCCGTCGACCTCGGCCACCGCCTGGCGGGCGTCCCCGACCGTGGCCAGCACGCGGACGGCGTAGGGCTCGAACACCCGGCCGGCGTCGGTCAGCGCGACCGCCCGCCCGCGGCGGGAGAAGAGCGCCGCCCCGAGCTCGCGCTCGAGCTCGCGGACGTGCTCGGACAGCGTGGGCTGGGAGAGGTGGATCCGCCGGGCGGCCGCGCTGAAGCTCCGCTCGCGGGCGACGGCCATGAAGACCTCGAGCTGGCGCAGCGTCATTCGGGTTCTCCCTATCGGGTCGATCCAAACAACGAATTGGACCCTATGGCCCGACACTGGTACCACAACCCTCGGCGGCCGCGAAGCGGCCGGCGGAGGGCGAGCCATGATCTTCCGGCAATTCCTCAATCCCCGGACCGGCTGCGCCAGCTACCTGTTCGGCTGAGGGGGCGCAGGCGCCTGCGCTGTGGTGGATCCACAGCAAGAGATCGAGCCGTATCTCGAGGCCGCCGCCCAGAAGGCGATGCGGATCACCCACGTCTTCGAGACCCACGTGCAGGCCGATCACGTATCGGGGGCCCGGCGGCTGGCCGAGGTCACGCGGGCGCCGGTCCTGGTGCACGAGTCGGCGCCCGTCCTCTACCCCCACGTCGACGTGAGCGACGGCGAGGAGCACGAGCTCGGCAACGTACGGGTCACCGTGCTCCACACGCCCGGGCACACGCCGGACAGCGTCTCGCTCCTCGTCACCGATCGGACCCGGGGCCCCGAGCCCTGGTTCGTCCTGACCGGCGACACGCTGTTCGCCGGTGGAGTCGGGCGTCCCGACCTCTTCGGCGAAGGGGCCGAG
>DATLZL010000027.1:0-2044 GCA_035574035.1 Binatia bacterium
CCGGCGCATCCGGCTCGGGACCAGCGTGCTCATCATGCCGTACTACACGCCCGTCATGCTGGCCAAGACGCTGGCCACGCTCGACCTCCTCTCCGACGGCCGGCTCGAGGTCGGCCTCGGCATCGGCTGGTCGGAGGACGAATACGAGGCGGTCGGAGTCCCGTTCCGGCAGCGGGGCCGGCGGGCCGACGAGTTCCTGCGCTGCCTCAAGGCCGGGTGGACCGACGACCCGGTGGAGTTCACCGGCGAGTTCTACCGCGTGCCGCGCTCGCGGATCGAACCCAAGCCCGTGCAGAAGCCGCACCCGCCGATCACGATCGGCGGCTACGGGCCGGTGGTCGTCCGGCGCGCGGTCACGCTCGGCGACGGCTTCAACGGGGGCAACGTCCCGCTGGACCAGGTGGCGCCGATCGTGGCTGAACTCAAGCGGGCGGCCGCCGCGGCGGGTCGCGACCCGACCGCCCTGCACATCGTGAGTCGCGGCTCGTTTCACGTCTACGACCGCCCCCAGGGACCGGGGCGCCGACCGCTCTGGGGCAGTCTCGACGAGATCCGGGAGGACATCGGCCGCTACGCCGCCGCCGGCCTCACCACGCTGTTCCTGGAGCCGAACTTCCAGCCGAACGGCCCCGTCCTGGACACCGTGCTCCGGCACCTGGAGGCGCTGGCCCCCGGCCGGGGCTCCGGCGCCTGACCGGTCGGAGCGGACCGTGACCGACCTGGCCCGCCGGATCGCGGACAGCCCGCTGTTTCAGAACGTGATGCTGGGGGTGATCCTGGCCACCGCCGGGCTGGTCGGCCTGGAGACGTGGCCCCCTCTGGTGGAGCGCTACCGAAGCCTGTTCACGATCGCCGACGCGCTGGTGCAGGCGATCTTCGTGCTGGAGATCGCGATCCGGTTGACCGCCTGCTGGCCGCGCCCGCTGAGGTTCTTCGCCGACGGCTGGAACGTCTTCGACTTCGCCGTCGTCGTGGCCTCGCTCCTGCCCCAGTCCGGGGCGTTCGCGATGGTCGCCCGGCTGGCCCGCCTGCTGCGGGTGACCCGGCTCGTCTCGGTCTTCCCGGAGCTGCGCCTGATCGTCAGCACGATGCTCCGGTCCATCCCGTCCATGGGCCACGTCATCCTGATGCTGGTCCTGCTGCTCTACGTGTACGGCGTGCTCGGCTTCCACCTGTTCGGCGCGGACGATCCCGAGCGGTGGGGGACGCTGCCGGCGGCGTGGCTGACGCTGTTCCAGATGCTGACCCTGGAGGGCTGGGTCGAGATCCAGGACGCCGTGCTGCCGGCCCATCCGTGGGCCTGGGCGTACTTCGCCAGCTTCGTCTTCGTGGCGGTGTTCGTGGTGGTCAACCTCTTCATCGCGGTGGTCATCAACAACCTGGAGTCCGTCAAGCTGGAGCAACAGGCCGAGGCCGATGCCCGCAGCGCCCACGCCGGCCTGCTCCAGGCGATCGAGGACCTGCGGGGCCGGCTGGAGGACCTCGAGCGACGGCTCCGGGCTGCGCCGGCGGCGGTCCCCGACGGTTCGCCCCGGCCGCGGGAGCCCGTCCGCCCGTAGAGACCCGGCCTCAGGGGGAGCCGAGCAGCGGGATCGGGACGAGCAGGGTGAAGGCGTCGAAGGCCAGGAACGCGCCCAGGGCGGCCAGGCCGAGCGAGAACCAGAACACCGGGCGCGACTCCGAGATCATGGACACCGACGCCACCACGATGGCGATCTGCAGGAGCACCTCCGCGTAGTCGAAGTACGGGTCCCGGGCCCGGTTGCGGTCCCGCTCGTGCTCGGCCTTGCGGGCGTCCTGTTCGATCTGCCGCTTGTCGCTGGCCATGCGCTGCTCCTCGTCCGCGTAGCGGCGGGCGAGCGCCTCGAACTTCGGGCGCTGGGCGGGCGGGAGGCTGGAGGGCTCGGCCAGCAGGGCCTCGACCTGCAGCTTGTGGGCCCGGTTCAGGTGCTCGCGGACGACCTTGGCCTGGTAGTAGGCCCACTGGTTGGTCGCCTCCTGCTGGGCGAGCAGCATCTCCTTCATGGCGTTGTTGCCGCCCAGG